>JACQZE010000007.1 GCA_016207885.1 Nitrospirota bacterium
CTCAGTGCTGCAAGCGCTATCTTTGCCTTAAACTCCGCTGAATACCTCGTCCTCTTTGTCTTACTCATCTTTAGGTGACCTCCTTCGTTAATCGTATATTTTACACCTTATACGACTGTCCGAATTCCGGGGTCCACCTCTGTTATTCATTTCTTCCCCTCTATTTTTAGTTATTAAATCTCGGTTAACTTTTATTTTTAAAAATAATTCAATTGCATGAGCCATCTGCATATATATCTTTATTAAAGAAAATTATAGATATATTTCCATCTTATTACAAGATAAATATTTGATAACCATTTAGATGAATTGCTTGGTAATAACTGTTCCAAGTTACAGCAATTGCATGTTTGGAATTTCATAACCTGATACGTTAATTTGGTTTTTCTTATATGGGTTATAATTAACCTATGGATTTTACGAACAAACTCCGGAAACTCCCATCTTCTCCCGGCATATATATAATGAAGGGGGCGAAAGAGAAGACGATCTATGTCGGGAAGGCAAAGAACCTCAGCAACAGGCTCAGGTCATACTTTCAAAAGTCCGCGGCGCTTGATAACCGCAAGTCAAGGATGGTCGGAGAGATAAGAGACTTTGACTACATCGTTACGGAGAATGAGATGGAGGCGCTCGCGCTTGAGGCGAACTTCATAAAGCAGTTCAGGCCGAAATTCAACATAATCCTGCGCGACGACAAGAACTATCCATATCTTAAACTCACTGTCCGGGAAGATTGGCCGAGGCTCGAAGTCGTGAGAAAGATAGATAAGGACGGCTCCCTCTATTTCGGCCCTTATGTGGTTTCAGGCACGATGTGGGAGATGTTCAGATTTATAGAGCGGAATTTCCCCATAAGGCAATGCGCATACAGCCTTGAGAAGCCGTTCCGTCCCTGCGTTCAGTACCAGATGGGCAGGTGCCTCGCGCCCTGCGACAAGTCGAAGCGCTCTGAAAAAGAGCGCAGGATTTACATGAAGGCGGTTAATGACGTGAAGCTCTTTCTCATGGGCAGGGATAAAGAACTCCTTTCGAGCCTTCAGGAGAAGATGGCCGCGCTTTCGGAAGAAGAGAGGTATGAAGAGGCGGCGCAGGTGAGGGATGCCTTAAACAACATAAAAAGGGCATTGGAATCCCAGCGCGTCATTTCGCACGAGCTTGGCGATATGGATGTCACCGGGCTATTCAAGGAAGAGGGAGAGGCGGTTGTCTTCATGCTCTTCATAAGGAACGGGCGGGTGATAGGGCAAAAAGATTTCTTTCTGAAAAACATAGGAGGCATTGAGGAGAACGAGCTTATATCAAGCTTCATAGAGCAGTTCTATTCCAAGGAGATGCTCATTCCGCCGAGGATAGTCATTCCTGTCAATACTGAGATGAAGACAGAGAAAGAGTGGCTGAGCGATAAACGCGGAAAGCCGGTAACGCTCTCGCATGCAAGGAGCGAACATGAGAAGAAGCTGATTGAAATGGCAAATGAGAACGCGCTCTTTGCATTCGGCAGGCATAAAGACAGGAAGGTCGACACAATGCTTCTCTCTGTAAAGGATCTTCTGAAATTAAAGAATATCCCGCAAAGGATAGAGGCGGTTGATATATCTAACATATCCGGCTCTGAGGCGGCTGGAGCGTTTGTGGTATGGGAGGACGGGGAGTTTCTCAAAGACGACTACCGGGTGTATAAGATAAAGACTGTGAGAGGCATTGATGACTTTGCGATGATGGAGGAGGTTATCAAAAGGCATCTGAAGAGCTTTGCAGAAGAGCGCAGAGAGACGCCTCAGCTTATCCTTATTGACGGAGGCAAGGGACAGCTCAAGTCAGCCATAAATGCGATGAAAGAGTTTGGCCTGTCCATTGATATTGCCGCTATGGCCAAGGCAAAAACAATTAACAGCAGTCCGGAACCGGACAGGATATTTCTTCCGGGCAAAAGAGATGCGATCCCATTGGACCCCTTCATGCCGTCAACTCATCTGCTTCAGAAGATACGCGACGAGGTTCACCGTTTTGCAATAACCTTTCATAAAAAACTGCGGACAAAGAGAACGCTCAGGTCTCCGCTTGAAGATATAAAGGGCATCGGCAAAGAGAGAAGGTTATTGCTATTGCGGCATTTTGGCGGTATTGATGAGATAAGAAAGGCGTCGGTTGAAGAGATAGCTTCTCTTAAAGGAATGAATAGGAAGATAGCGGAAAAATTGAAGGCAGCCCTTTTTAAAAAAAGGGCATTGTTTGATGAAAGGTTCAAAGGGCTGTAGGAAAAAAGAGTCTGTTGCTTAATGAAGCGGCAATATAAACCAGCCACAGCATATTAAGGCCGTTGAAACACTTCCTCATGAAAGAACAACCTCGGCTGATTCGGAGAGGCGAAAGAAGTTTCATCAGATTGGCTGTCCGAAGGCATGATAGAAAAGGTATTGCTTTTCAGCACAATGAGTTATAATTACATAAGTTTTAAGTTTAATGCAGGAGGTGTGATATGAAAAC
>JACQZE010000008.1 GCA_016207885.1 Nitrospirota bacterium
AATGGCAGGGCCAGGAGAAATTATAAATTCTATACATCAGATGCCGATGCAAAGTATGTTGATGTGAGAGAGTATGACTGCTCAAAGATACCGCTGACTGTATCGTGCCCGCATCTTCCTTCAAATACAAAACCTGCGGCAGAGCTTTCGCATATCACTATTGACCAGGTGGTTGTAGGTTCATGCACAAACGGCAGGATCGAAGACTTAAGAGAAGCGGCTGAGATAATCTAGGGTAAGAAGGTCAATCCTAACACGAGAATGATAGTCATACCTGCTACACAGCAGATATACCTGCAGGCTGTTAAAGAAGGGTTGGCTGAGATATTTGTAAACGCAGAGGCTGTCTTTTCAACCCCGACATGCGGGCCGTGCCTCGGCGGGCATATGGGAATACTTGCAAAAGGCGAGAAGGCTCTTGCCACCACCAACAGGAACTTTGTAGGAAGGATGGGAGACCCGGGCAGTGAGGTCTATCTCTCAAACCCGGCCGTTGCCGCAGCGTCCGCAGTGCTTGGCAGGATAGCCGTTCCTAATGAAATAAAGTAAATCGGTATGCTTAGAGGATAATATTCCATGAGGATGACTTCTGCCGTAAACAGCAAGACTTTCAAAGACGATCTTCTCGACAAGATATATTTCATAATGGAACGTATCGTCGTGTTTGACGGAATAGATGATGTGCTTAATCATATTGTAAGGACATCGGTCAGCCTTACCCGGTCAGAGGCTGCGACGATCAGGACATTTGATGTGACGAGCGGAAAGCTTAAGATAAACGCAAGCCACGGCCTTTCCCGCAAATATATAAATCAGTCTTCATTGAATATCGGCGAAGGCATACTCGGAAAAGTCGTGCAAAGCGGGAAGCCTTTTATGACAAAAGATATTCACACGGAGAAGAACTGTGTGTATAAAGAGCTTGCCAGGGATGAAGGGATCCACTCGATACTTTCCATCCCTCTGAAAACAAAGAATGCCACCATCGGATGCCTTACCGTCTACAGAAAGACAAAGGATAAATTCACCGATGAGGAGATGCTGCTGCTCAATATATTCGCCGCGCAGTCGATAGAGGCGATAGATAAAATGTCTCTCGTGGAGAACCTGAAGAGGCAGGCAAGCCATGATATGCTCACTGACACATTTAACAGGCATTTCCTTTACAAGAGGCTTGATGAGGAGATAATGAGGGCGTCACGCCACAGCCTTGTCTTTTCGGTCATTTTCATAGACATAGATAATTTTAAGAAATTCAATGATGAGCACGGGCATCTTCTCGGCGACAAGCTTCTTGTAGACATGATACATCTGATAAAAAAGGGTTTAAGGAAAAATGACATAATCGGAAGGTTCGGCGGAGAGGAATTTGTCCTGATAGCTCCGGAGACCGATAAGAACGGCGCTGTTTCGCTTATTACCAAGGCGCTGAAGCAGGTCAACAAGCACAGTTTTCTCGGTAATAAGGGTGACGTTAAGGGAATCAGCTTCAGCGCGGGAATATCCTCTTTCCCTGAGGATGGAAAGACATCACAGGAGATCATCGGCAATGCTGATGAAGCCATGTACCTCTCAAAGAAGTCAGGCAAGAATGCTGTAAAAGTATGTAAGAAGCCCGCAAAAAAGGCAGCGGGAAAAAAGAAGGCTGAATAAGGGAGGCTTTGAAATTGATACTTAAAGGAAGAGTATGGAAGTTTGGCAGGGATATAGATACTGACGCGATCATACCGGCAAGATATCTTAATACATCTGACCCGAACGAACTCGCGAAACATGTCATGGAAGATGCTGATAAGGATTTCCCGTCAAAGGTTAAAAAAGGCGATATGATAATCGCTGACGCGAACTTCGGCTGCGGTTCTTCACGCGAGCACGCGCCTATAGCCATCAAGGCCGCAGGCATGCAGGGAGTCGTGGCAAAGAGCTTCGCGAGGATATTCTACAGGAACGCGTTCAATATCGGGCTTCCCATCTTTGAGTCTGAAGAAGCTTCTGAAAAGATATCAGAGGGCGATGTTATAGAGGTGGACGCTGACAGCGGCGTGATTAAGAACATTACCAAGGGCGAAGAGTACGCCGCAAAACCGATCCCGCCATTCATGCAGGAACTTATATCCGCGGGAGGGCTTATTGAGTGGACAAAGAAGAGGTTGAAGAGCAATTAACTCCTTCCACTTAAATGATGAAAAATAATTGCGGTGCAAACAGGCCGAAGTCGAATAAGATCATCCTGGCGGATGAGGCCTATCAGAATTTTTTCAACATATCAAACGACATATTCTGCATCGTGGGGCTGGATGGTTATTTTAAACTCGTAAACCCGGCCTTTACAAGGCTGCTCGGTTATTCCGAAGAGGAGCTTCTCGCAACATCCTTCTATGACCTCATACATCCTGATGAGCTTCAAGATAACATTAATGAAATAGAGACGATCTCAGAAGGCACGCACTTAAATTATTGCGAGCACAGCTATCTATGCAAGGACGGCTCTTTCAAGCTCATCGCATGGAACGCGTATTCAGACATTGAGGATGGTGTAATATATGCGGTCGGCCAGGACATCACGAGGCAGAAGCAGGCAGAAGAGGCGCTGCAGAAGATAGGGGATGAGCTTGAGCATGAGAAGTCCTTTAGCCATATCATCACAAGAAGCAAAAAGATGCGGGCGATATTTCATTACATTGAAGCTGTGGCAAGGTCGCGCAAGCCGATACTTATTACAGGTGAGACAGGAACGGGAAAAGAGCTGCTTGCAAGGGCGGTGCATTCTGCAAGCGGGCTGAGCGGCCCTCATGTGGCTGTGAACATTGCCGGGCTTGATGACAATATGTTCTCTGATACGCTCTTCGGCCATAAGAAGGGCGCATACACTGGAGCGGATAAGGACAGAAGCGGGCTTGTTGTAAAGGCTGAAGGCGGCACGCTCCTGCTTGATGAGATAGGAGACCTCAGCGAATCATCGCAGGTCAAACTTCTCCGCCTGCTTGAGGAACGGATATATTATCCGATAGGCTCGGATCTCCCTGAGAAGAGCAACGCGTGCATCATAGCCTGTTCCAACCATAACATTGAAGGCCTTGTCGCAAAGGGAAGGTTCCGCAAGGATCTTTATTTCCGTCTGAAGATACATCACATACATATACCGCCCCTGCGCGAGCGGATAACGGATATCCCGCTTCTGTTTGATCATTTCCTCAAAGAGGCGTCAGGCTCTATGGAAAAGAAGATGCCTTCTGTGCCGGGCGAACTCATTACGCTGCTTTCAACATATCACTTCCCCGGCAATATACGCGAGCTTCAGGCGATGGTCTATGACGCGGTCGCGCAGAACAGGTCAGGACGGCTCTCTCTTGATGTATTCAATAAACAGATGAAGCAGCAAGGCTCAGAACAGATAGCTGATGCGGGCTCTTTTGTTGATATTCTTGGACACTTCCCTAAATTAAAAGATACAGAGAACCTTCTGATATCAGAGGCGCTTAAACGCTCCAATGGAAATCAGGGCATAGCAGCTTCACTCCTCGGCATATCACGCCAGGCGCTTAACCAGCGCTTAAAGAAAAATGAGCCTGATAAGGGATGCAATAATCCTTGCTCTTTCAATAATAGTTGCAACTCTGAATAATCGTTTTATTCCAGCCTGTTATATCTCTTTTGTCAATAATATGTAAAGGATGATTGCATCCCTTCAACCCTCCTGTTTTGCTTGAGCAAAGACATATATCTCCTTGACTTTTAAGCATATTTTCTCATGCTTCAAAATGGTGGCACGGATTCTGCTATTAGAGAGGTGTAAATCAAAAAATTAAACCTGATAACAAAGGAGATCTAAAATGAAATTACTGCTCATCTCTCTTCAATCCAACGCATACGTTACAGGACTTAAATACATAGCCGCAAATGTCATTGATAGCGGTCATGACGCAAAGATACTGCTCCTTCCGGGCTTTATTGAAGAGACTTTGTCGCCTTCAATAGAAGGCTTTATTAAGGATTACAACCCTGACCTTATAGGCATCGGGCTGATGTCAATTGAATTTTATCCGGCAAAGAACCTCACACTTCTTCTGAAGGAAAAATTCCAGGTACCTGTAATATGGGGAGGAGTGCATGTTGTCGTTGATCCTGATGAATGCATAAAGCACACTGATTATGTCTGCGTCAGCGAGGGAGAGAGGGCGGTCGTATCTTTGCTTGACCATCTCCGTGCAAAGGGCAGACATGTCCTGCCGGAGATCCCGAACATATGGGTCAATGATAAAGGCAGGGTCATAAAACAGGAAAGGGCCCTGCCTGAAAAAGACCTTGACAGCCTTCCTCTTCAGGAATATCTGCCTGAGTATTTTTACGGTTATCACAAGAACAGGATAATCAGGTTTGCGGAAGAACCGCGCCTCTTCCGCAGGTATGCGCTCTACGGCGGCACATGCCATATGATGATCACATCAAGGGGATGCCCCTTCAACTGCGGGTATTGCGCCAATTCATACCTGATGAAGGTCTATGGCAATAAGGTGAGGGAGAGGTCTGTTGAAAGCTGCATTCAGGAACTGAAAGAGGTAAAGAAAGACCCGTATATTATTTATATAAATTTCGAGGATGACTGGTTCCTCTTCCACAGCATAGATTGGCTCAAGAAGTTCTGCGAAGAGTATAAGAAATATATCAACCTGCCGTTTATGATACGCGTCTTCCCGTCAAACCTTGACAGGGAGAAGATATTTCTCCTGAGGGACGCGGGGCTCAGCTGGGTGATAATGGGCGTTCAGAGCGGAAGCGACCGCATCAACTTTGAGGTCTTCAACAGGCGGGTGCATTTTTCATCAGTATTAAAGGCTGCTGAGATGATAGCAGAGACAAAGGCTGCTGCTTATTACGAGATGATAACTGACAACCCTTACGAGACTGAAGAAGACAGGATGGAGACGATAAACTCCATAGCAAAGATCAAGAGGCCGTATGCAATATCGCTTGCGCATCTCACATTCTTCCCCGGTACTCCTCTTACCAAGAAGGCGATAAGCGACGGCATCGCAGACCCGGAGGCGTATCTGACAAGGTACATGGTAAATATCGACAATACCTATTTTAATAAAGTCCTTTACATGACGCCTTATCTACCGCGTTTCATAACCGGCTTTTTCAACAGGCCGGAAAAATCGAGAGGGATACTTCACTCACTCCTTGTAACAATCCTCTTCTTTGTAATGAAGAGGACGGTGGAACCTGCTGTCTACTTCTTTATCACAACAAGGGCGCTGAACTATAACATCGAGTGGACATACAAGACCGTGCTTTACAACTGGAGGTCAGCCGTGTCGAAACTCTTTTATAACTTCCTCGGCAGGCAGGACATTAAATTTGATGAGAGGCTGAAGATGTTTCGAAAGGTCAAACCGGCGCTGTTTGTAAAATAACTTTAATTTATAAAATGGAGGTGTGAGATGAAAAAGAGCAGATTTTTATTAGTAGTAATCATTGTTGTGACAGCATTATCTTTTGCAGGCGGTGCTGAGAAGGCTTCTGCTGGTGGTCATTGGGCAACAAGAACAGTAGAAAGTAGGGGTGGTGGTCGTTATGGCTCTTTTATTACTGTCAGTGTTTTTGTTCATACCCAATCTCCCGTTATGCCTATTACTCTTGCCCATCATATAGCTCCTCCGGGTTTTCCATATGAATGGTTTGCAAAAGATGCTGCTGACTCATTCAGGAAGAACGGGCTGAAGGTCAATACCGCTTCAGCAGTTAAAGATGAGCATCCAAAAGCAAAAGAGTGCATGAAGATCCATGTAACCTCAAACGACAAGAACCTTGAAGGATGCATTCTGACATTTGAGAAGAAAGAAGACCTTGAAGCGCAGCAGAAACACTATCTCGCGCTTAATGAAAAAGGCGAACTCCACAATTGGTCATTTGTCAAAGACAATGTGCTCCTCGTGCTTGACGGCTCGGTATCTGAAGAAGAGGCGAGGTTGTATGAATCCTCATTGGGCGCAATGGCTGCGGATAAATAGTTGGAAAAGTTTAATTATAAACATTAAATAGAGTCTGTTATATAATACACGTCAGATGAATATATCTTTAATTAAAGTAAGAGAGTCCTCAACAGATATACCTGAAATGACCCCGCCTTTAGGCCTTCTTTATCTTGCAGGCTATTTAAGAAAGTTCAGGCCCGGCAAGGATGATATCAAGCTGTTTGACCTGTCAGTCCAAAGCGATAATTTTGTCATGGACAATATGAAGGACGCGGATATTGTCGGCCTATCATCAATGAACAGGGACGGGTTGTATTTATCGGAAATAGTAAAGCGCGTCAGAGAGGTAAATCAAAGGTGCGTACTGGTACTGGGTGGGCCTGTGGTATCAAGCCTTATGGAAGAACTGTTCGATACTTTTGATGTTGATTACGCGGTTGCTTATGAGGGTGAGAGAACATTTCTTGAGCTTGTGGAAAAGATCGACGGCAGTCAAATGCCTTTTGAGGAGATAAAAGGCATCCTCTTTAAAAAAGGCGCTGACAGCGTATTTACCGGCAGGAGGGAGTCTATCGAAGACCTTGACGGAGAGATCCCTTTTCCTGCCTGGGATCTCTTCATAAACAGCCCGCTCGGAGCAGAATTCTGGAAGAGAAAAAGTTTCTCGTTCTTCAGAGTCAACAAGAAGTATATGGGGATTTTTTCTTCACGCGGGTGCCCCTATAATTGCATATACTGTCATGACATATTTACCAAAAAGTTCAGAGCACACTCTGCCGAACGGGTTGTCAGCGAGATGGAATTTCTGAACAAACAATTCGGGATCGCGGATTTTGAGTTTTATGATGATACCTTTAATTTTGACAAGGCCAGGGCCAGAAGGATATGTGATCTTATTATTGAAAAACGCCTCAAGGTGAACCTGTATTTCCCTAACGGTGTAAGGGCTGACAGGCTTGAGAAGGACATAGTAGAGAAACTCGCAAAGGCAGGAACAAAAGTTTTATGTTTTGCTATCGAGACAGTTTCAGAAAGGCTGCAGAAGCTTCTGAGGAGAGAACTGAAATTTGACAACCTGGACAGCATGATACAGACAGCCGTAGAGAACGGCATACATGCCGAAGGCTTTTTTATGATAGGACACCCTACTGAAACAAGGGAAGAAATGCTTAAGACGATAGATTATGCCGCAAGATCCCCTTTACACTCTGCCGCTTTTTCAATTACTACGCCGCAGAAGGGAACAAGGCTCTTTGCAGAATACATCGGCGGGGATGCTCCCCAGAAGCTGGGCGAGGGTTACTATGCACATTCAAGCTCAATATCCGGGCTTGGCCCTTCTGAGGTCAACAGGCTTCTTTCATATGCATTCAGAAAGGTCTATCTCAGGCCTGTAAGAATATTCAGAATTATGAGAACCCTTCCGTTTCGACTGTTTTTCAGCAGAAGGTTTTTTGTTCAGATAGTCAAATGGGCAGATGTTGTTGCAGGAAGGCCTTATCGTCAGGAACTAAATTAAAGATGAAAAACCTGCATCACAAACAATTTTTATCATCTGCTAAAAGTTTCGCCAGGCTCTGGCGGGCTCTTCTTTTCAAGCAACTCCCTAACTATTTAATAGTTTTTGTAACAGGACGCTGTAACATGAACTGTGATTACTGCTGTAACATTGCCCGAAAAATCAGAAGTTCTGAAGAATTATCTTCTGAGCAATGGGCCAATGCAGTCAAAGGAACCAACGCATTGATTCATCTTACGATCACCGGTGGTGAGCCATTTATCCGGCAGGATATTGGAGAACTTGTCATTGGAATGGTAAAGTCCTCCGGAGTCCCCCATGTAAGTATCAATACAAACGGCTTTCTGACCGGGCATATTCTAAAAACTACAGAAGAAATTCTGACCTCCTTGCCGGATATTGATTTTACATTACATGTATCACTTGACGGCCCTGCTGAAATACATGATGCCGTGAGGCATAAACATGGCGCTGCATCCGCTGTGTACGATACAATTCATGGATTAAGCCATCTTAAAAAGAGATTTCCCAATTTCAAGGTCTTGCTGCAATCTCTCATTCTTCCTGAAAACGTAGAAGTTATGGAATCATTCCTTGCAGACTCCAGGTTGCTGCCGGTTGATTTTCACGAAATAACCTTTCCCCGGGATATCACTGGTAAAAATATGCATGATGCAGCCATGATCAAAAATTACAAAAAAATAATTAAAAAACACAGATCATTAACCTCTCTGGAAAGCAGGATGTTCAATATACTGAATAAACGCGTAGCAAATACACTTCAGAAAAAGAGATCCTATTTACCATGCTATGCCGGAGGACGGATGGTTGAAATACTCCCTAACGGTGAGGTCATTGCCTGTGAAATGTCAAAAGTTAAAGGTGAATCACTGATCGGCGATGTCAGTAATGGAGAGGATTGTCTGGTTGATATCTGTGGCAGTATTAATGCAAAACAGTTTCGCAACAAAATAGCGAAAAGCTGTATATGTACATTTGAGTGCTCCGTACTATGCAACATTGTTTTTGATGTAAAGAGATGGCCATTGCTTCTCTTTGGCAGATAAAAAGCAGCCAGTATGTCAAGGCAACAGCAGCCATCATTGACATAAAATCATCTATATGCGAATATAAATCACGCCACGAAGGCTGAGAGGTCAGAAGACCTTTAAAACTTTCGTGGTTTTTTTATTTTGTAAAATTTAAGGAGAATACCCATGACAAATGAATTGATGATACTTGTTACTGCCGCTGCTTCCATCGGCTTTCTTCACACGCTGTTAGGCCCGGATCATTATATCCCTTTCATAGCGATGTCAAAGTCGGGCGAATGGTCCATGCGCAAGACAACTTTTGTCACAGTTCTGTGCGGCATAGGGCATGTCCTGAGTTCAGTTTTGCTGGGTACAGTAGGCATAACTTTCGGATTGGCTGTTTCAAGGCTTGAGGCCTTTGAATCATTCCGCGGAGATATAGCAACATGGGCACTGATAGCGTTCGGCCTTGTCTACTTTGCATGGGGAATGAGGCGCGCTTATCGGAACAGGCCGCACACACATATACATGATCACGGCGGCGGCGCAGAGCATGTGCATACTCATGTTCATGCTGAAGAGCATCTGCATCTGCATAAAAAAAAGAATGCAAGCGTTGTGACTCCGTGGGCGCTCTTTATAATCTTCATCCTCGGCCCGTGCGAGCCTTTGATCCCGATGCTTATGTATCCAGCCGCACGGCACAGCATGTTGGGCCTCGGACTTGTTGCCGGAGTATTCAGCGCGGTCACGATATCGACCATGCTCGGTATTGTGCTTGTCTCGACATACGGGATTAATATTCTTCCTGCCAAAGGGCTGGAGCGTTATACCCATGCCATCGCAGGGGCGATAATAAGTTTTTGCGGCATATCGGTGCTCGTCTTTGGTCTGTGATGACGTTTAAATATTAAGGGGAATTGAAATGACGGAACTTGAAAAACTGAAACATCTTCTTGAACACTGGATAGAGCACAATGATGCCCATATCAATACTTATAAGGAATGGGCGTCAAAGGCAGAGGTCCTTGGCGAGAAAGGGCTTGCTGATATTCTGCTGCAGATCGTTGAGGAGAGCAAAAAACTTAACGGTCTCTTTAACAAGGCTCAGAAAGTCATTTAATCGCTAATCCTTCTGCTACAATAACCTATGGCAACATCCCTCTATGTCCATATCCCATTTTGCCTGAAGCGCTGCATGTACTGCGATTTTGTTTCAGGGATATATGACCCGCAAAAGGCTGCCGCATACATCAGCGCGCTGAAGAAAGAGATAATCGCAATCTCCAATGATAATTACCCCTCCCCCATCCCCCTCCCTCAAGGGGAGGGGGCAAGGGGGAGGGTGTTCTCAACTCTTTACATAGGTGGAGGAACACCCACTGCGCTTTCAACAAATCTTCTTAAAGATCTGATAGGTCATATCTTTACATGCTTTGATTTTCCCCCCCCCCATCCCCTGCTTAAGGCACCTACTGTTGCCCTTATTAAGGGGGGGCAAAAGGGGGGGGAAGCGACTATTGAGACTAACCCAGGTACTCTTGATCTGGAAAAATTGAAAGCTGTCAAAGAAGCCGGGATGAACAGGTTAAGCATCGGCGTTCAGTCTTTCAATGATGATGAACTTAAGTTGCTCCACAGGCTTCACTCTTCTTCAGAAGCGGAGAGGGCTTTTTATCTTGCCAGAGAGGCGGGATTTAGCAATATCGGCATTGACCTCATTTATGGAATTCCTGGACAGAGTTTGGAAAGCTGGAAGAAGACGCTTCAAAAGGTGGTTCAGCTCGGCCCCGAACATATATCTGCATATGAACTTACAGTAGAGAAGGGGACGTTATTGCATGAGAGGATCAGGGAAGGCGGTATTTCAGTTTCAGATGAGGAGTTGATCATTGAGATGTATAACCACACCATTGATCATTTGTCTTTATCAGGCTTTGAACACTATGAAATATCCAACTTTGCAAAACCCGGTTTTCAGTCCCGCCATAATCTTAACTACTGGGAGAGGGGAGATTATTACGCTGCCGGGCTTGGAGCGCATTCTTTTGTAAATGGAAAACGTTCTTATAACACTGGCGATCTGGATGATTATCTTAAAGCTATTTCTGACATGAGAAGCCCTGTTTTGGAAGAAGAATATATAACTAAAGATAAGGCTGTCTCTGAGGCCATCTTTCTCGGGCTGAGAAAGACTGAAGGGATAAATGTCGAATCATTCTTCAAACGCTATGGGATGAATATTTTAAGTCATTATCAGGATGAATTGGCGGATATGCAGGAAGAAGGCCTGATCGAGATCACTAATTCAGAATGCTCATATGAAACCAATCTGAGGTTGACGAGGCGCGGCCTGCTTCTCTCTAACGAGGTATTTGTCAGGCTTTCCTGAATTACTGCTAATAAATTTTCTTGCTGTTTATCTGGCGTTTGATTAAAATTAAGCGGTAATCTTATAGGGGATGAATTAGATGCCGTTATCACTGAATGAAATCAGAGACCGTGCGCTTGCCTTCTCCCGTGAATGGGAAGGCGCGAACGCAGAAAGGGTGGCTTTCCTGTTTGAGTTATACCATAAATACACAAGCCTGCTGCCCGCACCGGAGAAACCAAAACAGCGCAGGAGGAAAAGGACTTAAAGAAGGCAATACATCAAGCGCGTTTGTAGTTTTCTTGATGTGCCTAAAAACTGTTATTATACAAATGAGGTTATAGAGCATGAAATTTGAATGGGACCCGGAAAAAGATAAGGCAAACAGGAACAACACAAGCTGACTTTCCTTGAAGCCTGTTATGTCTTTTCCGATAAATATATGCTGACTTTTTTTGATGAGGGGCATTCGGAATACGAGGACAGATGGATTACATTAGGGCAGATCCCAAACGGTAAAATTCTTGTGGTGAGTCATACATACAGGAAGATAAGGAACAAAGAATCCGTGCGGATTATTTCCGCAAGGAAGGCGACAAAACACGAAGAAAAGCAATATGTTGAAAGGAGGGTGAGATCATGAAAAAAGAATATGATTTTTCAAAAGCTGAACAGGGCAAATTTTACAGGCCGATAGAAGAGCTTGAAATCCCGGTATATCTCGATAAAGAGGTTAAGGCTTTTTATAGCAAAAAGGCCCTGATGAAAAATGTGGATTTAACTAAAGTCGTCAATACCATTTTGCGCAAAGAGATGGAGATGTTGAAGGCTATAGGAATTTAACAAGAAGAAAGGATAAATTGTAATGAATTTGTGAGGTGTCGGTTGGGACACTGCCCTTTATCACCAACACTTTCACGCCCGCCCTGCTGTGTAGGGAGCGAGGGCTCTTTTTAAATCTCTTTTTTATCTCAATCATTCCATTCGTTGTCTCTTCCCCACATATCCAGAGTCTTATCCTTTCAACCTCGGTGTTTGTGAAGCTTACCTGAAGTATAGTATCGATCCCATACTCATGTTATAATAGTCACATTGTATAGCTTATATATATTGGAGCGCTTGTAATGTCGATGAAATTTGAACCGAAATGGATAGCCTGGGAGATAACAAGAAGGTGTAACCTCAAGTGCGTTCACTGCCGTTCTTCGTCTGAACTTGAGGCCAAAGGCCATCCTGATTTTTCTATGGAAGAGGCGTATCGGGTCATTGATGATATCTCAAGCTACGCTAAGCCTGTGATGGTCTTGTCTGGCGGCGAGCCGCTTTTACGCAAAGATGTATTCGATATCGCAAAGTACGGCACTGATAAAGGGCTGAGGATATGTATCGCTACGAACGGCTCTCTTGTTACCGAAGAGGTTTGCATAAAGATGAAGGATGCCGGCGTGAAGATGGTCTCGCTCAGCCTTGACGGTTCAACAGCTGAGGTCCATGATAATTTCAGAAACCAGAAAGGCGCGTTTGACGGTGTTATCAACGCCACAGCCCTTTTCAAAAAACACGACATCAAGTTCCTTATAAATTCATCATTCACAAAGAGAAACCAGAGTGAGATACCAAAACTCAGTAAGCTGGCTAAAGAGCTCGGCGCCACCGCGTGGTATATGTTCATGATCGTTCCCACGGGAAGAGGAGAGGATATCATGAATGAGCTGATATCCAAAGAGGATTATGAGGAGCTGCTCAAGTGGCATTATGAGATGGAGAAGAATGAGAAGGATATGCTTGTGCGCCCCACCTGCGCCCCGCACTATTACCGGATAGTGCTTCAGATGCAGAAAGAGGAAGGCGAGAAGTTCGAGCGCCGCACGCTTAACTTCTCAACAGGCGGTTCAAAGGGATGCCTTGCGGGCCAGCTCATCTGCCTCATAGATGTGGACGGCAATGTGCTTCCATGCAGTTACTTCCCTAAATCAGCAGGCAATATCCGGGAGAAGACTTTCAAGGATATCTGGGAGAATTCCGAGCTTTTCAAGGATATGAGAAACTTCAAGGCATACAAGGGGAAGTGCGGTTCATGCGAATACGTAAATGTATGCGGCGGATGCAGGGCTCGCGCGTATGCCGTGACCGGGGATTATATGGATGAGGAACCGTTCTGCGGATATGTTCCGGTAAAAATGTTAAAAGAAGGTAAAACTAAATAAACGTAACAGAAGGGATAAGATCATGAATGATACTTTTTTAAAGGCATGCAGAGGTGAAGAAGTTCCATACACTCCAATATGGATAATGCGCCAGGCAGGGAGATATTTACCTGACTATCAGAAGGTCAGGGGCAAAGTTGATTTTCTGACGCTCTGCAAGACCCCGGAACTTGCGGCAGAGGTAACTATACAGCCGATAGATATTCTCGGCGTGGACGCGGCAATATTGTTTTCCGATATCCTTATCCCGTGCGAGGCTATGGGTATCGGGCTTGATTTCCATGAGGGGAAGGGGCCTCTGCTCTCACCGCCGATACGCGACGCTGCCACTGTGAATAAACTCTCTGTTCCCGACCCTGAAGATACCATGAGGTTTGTGATGGATACTATACGCCTGCTGAGAAAAGAGCTTGCCGGAAGGGTTCCGCTCATTGGTTTCGCAGGCGCGCCTTTTACAACAGCAACCTACATGATCGAAGGCGGCACCTCCAGAAATTTCCTTAACACCAAGATGATGATCTATCAGAACCCCGCGCTGTATAAATCGCTGATGGATAAGGTTACCGCCACGATAACAGAGTATCTCAAGGCGCAGATTAGCGCCGGCGCACAGGCTGTGCAGATATTTGATACATGGGGCGGGATATTTTCGCCTTCAGATTTCAGGGAACATGCCCTGTCATATGTTCAGAGGATCATCAGCGATCTGAGAAACTGGATGAAGAGCGAAAGGATTGAAACAGTTCCTATCATCTATTTTGTCGGTGAGACAGCCGGGCTTCTTGAGGAGATAAAGACATCCGGAGCTGATGTATATGGAGTTGACTGGAGAATAAATATAGATGATGCGATCAGAAGGCTTGGCGGAGATGTTGTGGTGCAGGGCAACCTTGACCCGCTTTCAATGTTTCTGCCCGAACAGGAGATAGAGAAGAGAGTTCAGGATGTTCTGGACAGGGCCTCATCCGCGAAAGGCCATATCTTCAATCTGGGGCACGGCGTAGTACCGCAGACATCTCCTGATAATGTCATAGCGCTTGTGGAGATGGTTCACAGGCTGAGTAAAAAGTAATTTTTCATCAAAACGCTGTAAGGGATAGATATCATGAGTGAACTGGCAGAAAAGAATTATGTTAGCGATGAACGCCGCGGCAGTGAGGAGATATTCCGTAATATCTTTGAATCACTGAGCGATGCTGTTTTTATTATTGATCTCTACGGTAAATTCATAGATGTTAATAAAACCGCTCTTGAACGCCTGGGCCACACAAAGGAAGAGATATTATCCATGAATATATTCGAGCTGTCTCCCAGGGAATTTGCCGTCAGAATTCCTGATTGTATGAGCGCTGTCAAAGAATGCGGTGAGGCTGTATATGAAATGGCCTTAAAGAAGAAGGACGGCGCTGTCATACCGGTTGAGGCAAACTGCAGGATGATGGATTTCGGCGGCGAGAAGATAATGCTGAGCGTTATGAGGGATGTAAGAGACCGGAAGAATATTGAGGAGTCTCTCAGGAAACACCAGCTTTTTCTCTCCTCTATACTTGAAGGCATTGGCGACGGCGTTGTCGTGATAGACCGCGACTATAAGATAATCACAGCCAACAGCGGTTACCTTAAACAGACAAAAATAGATCTTTCCGAAATAGTCGGCATGCATTGTTATAAGGTCTCGCACCATATTGACAAACCCTGCTTTCAGGCCGGCGAGGAATGCAGCGTGAAGAACGCCTTTGAAACAGGGGTAAGCCACAGAATAATACACCGGCACTTTGATAAAGACAGGAATCCGATATTTGTAGAGACCATATCATATCCGCTCAGAAACTCTTCAGGCGAGATAGACTCTGTTGTCGAGGTTGTTTCAGATGTCACCGCAAGGATGAAGACCGATGAGAAACTTACTTTAAAGATAAAAGAACTTGAGGATTTTTATGAGATGTCCGTAGGCAGGGAGCTGAAGATGGTCGAGCTGAAGAAAGAGATTGAGAGGCTTAAGGCGGCGGAGGAGAAAAATTCAAAATGAAATTAAGGCTCCCGGTATTCGTTGCGCTTTTCGGCTGGATGGTTGTCATAACATATTTGTTTTATGACTATGCCGAGCATGGCTCTCTGGTCTTTGAGCATTTATTTCATTTTGATTCTTTTATTGAAACTTTATTTCATATACTTGTTGTAACAGCGCCAATAGCTTCAACCATTACCGCGTATCTGATAAATCAAAACAGAAAGCTCCTTGAGAGAACCCAGAAGTCAGAGAAGCGGCTGAGGTTAGCTTCTTCTGAATGGCTTACTACATTTGATTCCATGCCGTATGGTGTCATGCTTATTGATGAGAACTCCGATATCATAAGGGCGAATAAATATGCAGCCGACCTTGCGGGAAGGGAAATAAAGGAGCTCGTTTACAAGGCTAAGTGCTGCGGGGCTGTCCACAGCCTTAATAAGCCGCTTGAAGGATGCCCTCTTGTGAGATCTGTCAGGAACAACAGGACTGAGGAATTCTTTTATCACAACAAGGAAAACAACAGGCATTTCATTGAGAGTGTGACCCCTATATTTGACGAGGAAGGAAAATCAAACGCATATGTGCTGGTGATAATTGATATTACTGATATAAAAGAGAATGAGAAGAAACTGATACAGTCCAAGGATGCCTTCTTTAATATGCTCAAAGACCTTGACGCCACATATAAGGAGCTTAAAGGCATCTATAATGACCTTGTCGTTGCGTTCTCAAATGTCATTGACGCAAAAAGCCACTGGACCAAAGGCCATTCCCTTGATGTATCTTATTATGCAAATGCAATAGCCAGGGAGATGGGCCTGAAGGAGCAGGATATCGAATACCTTAAGACAGCGGCCCTTTTACATGACATCGGCAAGATAGGCACATATGATGAGATCCTTGACAAGCCTTCCCAGCTCTCTGACGCGGAGTTCATGATGATCAGAATGCATCCTGTAAGAGGCGATGAGATACTGCGCCCTATAAAAGGTCTTGACAAGATACGCCCTATCATCAGGGCGCATCATGAAAAATATAACGGAACCGGTTATCCTGACGCCCTTAAGGGGGAGCAGATCCCTCTGCTTGCAAGGGTGTTATGTGTTGCCGACTCATATGATGCCATGATATCTGACAGGCCTTACCGTTTGTCAGTCGGCAATGAATTTGCGATCGAAGAGCTTAAGCGCTGTTCAGGAGAACATTTTGATCCTGAGGTAGTAGAGGCCTTTCTAAGGGTGCTGAGTAAACATAAAGAGTCTGCAGTAAGGCAATAATATTTCATTCCGGCCTTTAATCTTTTCAGGTATATAAATATGATCGATACGGCTGACAGAAAAACTGATCATACCATAGCCGTTCTTTTGCTCAACCTCGGCGGGCCTGACTCATTAGATGCTGTCAGGCCTTTTCTATATAACCTCTTTTCTGACAGGGATATCATCAGGCTGGGGCCGTCCTTTCTTCAGAAACCTGTTGCAAGGCTTATCTCAACATTCCGTTCGTCAAAGAGCCGGAGGATGTACGGGATGATAGGCGGAAGGTCGCCAATACTGGAAATCACCACGGCACAGGCTGAGGCGCTTGAAAAGTCATTAAATGCAGAAGTTGAAAAGATTGAAAATCTGGAAGATAAGAAAACTTCTGCTTTTCAGCAGCTCAGCTTCTTGACCTCTCAACCTTCCTGTAAAGTTTATATCGGCATGCGTTACTGGCATCCGTATATAAAGGATGCCGTAAAGAAGATCATGCGGGACGGGATCAATGAGGTCATAGTCCTTTCTTTATATCCTCATTACTCCAAGACCACAACAGGCTCGTCAGTCTCGGCGTTCAGGCACGCGGCTGAGGAGACGGGCCTTAGCATAAAATATATAGAGTGCTGGTTTGACTTTCCTCCTTACATCGATGCGCTGTGTGAACTTATACATGAAGGCATTCAAGAGTTCAGGGGTGAGGATATCTTTCTTTTGTACAGCGCCCACAGCCTTCCAAAGTCTTTTATTGATGAAGGCGACCCGTATCTTGACCACATTAAAGGGACGATTGAGGCTGCTAACAAAAGGCTTTCCGAAGAGCCGTATAATATTAGGGATATTAAATGGGGGCTGTCATTTCAGAGCAGGAGCGGGCCTGTTGAGTGGCTTGAGCCTGCAACTGATGATACGATCATAAAGCTCGGGGAGAAGGGATGCAGGAATATCCTTGTCGTGCCGATAAGTTTCGTGTCAGACCATATCGAGACGCTTTATGAAGTAGATATACTATTCATGAAACTTGCCGAAGGGCAGGGCATGAACCTGAGGAGATGCGGGTCGCTGAACACATCGGAGAAGTTCATTAACGCGCTTAAGGAACTGGTTATGATAAAAATGAGAGAGGCACAATGAAGAAGGTAGTTGTTATAGGCGGAGGGCTCTCAGGCCTGTCTGTTGCTTACGCGCTTTCGAATAGCCCGCAGCTTGATATTATGCTACTTGAATCCGATTCCAGAACAGGCGGAAAGATATGGACTGATAATGCTGAAGGATTTGTCTGCGAAAAGGGCGCAAACGGTTTTCTTGACAACAAACCAAAGACGATCGAGCTGTGCGGAAGCCTCGGCATTGACCCGGTGCGCAGCAATGAGAATGCAAAGAAGAGATACATCTTTTCAGGCGGAAAGCTTAACGCGCTGCCTGAATCGCCTCCTGCATTTCTTAAATCTGATTTCATATCATGGCCCGGCAAGTTAAGGATGCTCTATGACCTCTTTGCGCCGAAGGGCCCTGAGGATGAGAGCGTAGCTGATTTCATAATACGAAGGCTCGGCAAGGAGGCGCTTGATAAACTTATCGACCCTATGGTCTCGGGTGTTTTTGCAGGCGACCCTTACAGGATGAGCATAAAGAGCTGCTTTCCGCGCATCAAGGAATTTGAATATAAATACGGCGGGCTCTTCAAGGCCCTGATAAAGATAAAGAGAGAGAGGGGGAAGGAAGGCGCCAATGTCTCTGTCGCGCCTCCGGGCAGGCTCACATCTTTTTACGACGGCGCACAGAAGATAACTGATGCACTTTCAGAGGCGCTTGGCAGCAGGGTCAGGGTCGGGACATCTGTCCACGGGATAAACAGCAGCAGCGGCAGCTATCAGATACATACATCTGCCGGCATATTTGAGGCGGATATCGTCATCCTTGCCTCGCCTGCATACGCATCTTCCAATATTCTAAAAGAGCTGGACAGGGAGCTTTCAGATATACTCTCTACAATTCCTTATCCGTCGCTCTCTGTTGTCTGTCTTGGATACAGGAGGGAGAAGGTAGGGCATGGCCTTGGCGGCTTCGGCTTTCTCATACCTCAGAAAGAAGGCAGAAAGATACTCGGCACTCTCTGGGACTCAAGCATATTCCCGAACAGGGCGCCTGAAGGCCATGTTCTCCTGAGGACGATGATAGGCGGAGCAAAGGCGTCTGAGCTTGCGATGATGGATGACAGCAGGCTGCTGAATACTGTGCTGGATGAACTCAGGCCGATCCTGACTTTAAAGTCTGATCCTGATATGGCAAGGATCTACCGGTGGGAGAGGGCGATACCGCAATATCTGGTGGGGCATTCAGACAAGCTGAAAAAGATCAATGAGAGGCTCAGGCTTCATAATGGGCTTTATCTTGCCGGCAATGCTTATAACGGCATCGGCATGAACGACTGTGTAGAGAACGGATATAAACTTGCCGAAGAGGTTGTCAGCAGGACAACAAAGTGACGACGTATTTTTTTCACTCTTCTTTCGCGTGTATTTCGGCCAGTGTAAGAAATAACGCGGCAATTAAAGGCCCGAGAATAAATCCCAGCAGCCCGAAGAATTGCATCCCGCCGAGGACGGTTAGGAAGACCAGAAGCAGATGCATTCTGGTCCTGCTCCCGATAACCAGCGGCTTGATGATATTGTCAACGCTGCTGATGATTATTACGCTGAAAAGGAGCAGCCCGATGCCTTTCATATAACTGCCTGACAGAAAGAGTATAAGGCACGCCGGGCCCCATACAAGAAATGTCCCGAAAACAGGCACAAGTGATAAAATGGCCATTGTTGCCCCCCAGAAGACGGGCGACGGCAGGCCGAAGATCCAGAAGGCTATTCCGCCGAGGGCTCCCTGCGCGACACCGACCGCAAGCCCTCCGTACACCGCGGCAATGACGGTCTGTTTTATGCGTTCCTCAAACCTGTGCTTCTGCTCCTCAGTGAGCGGGAGCAATTTCTTAAGGTATGCGGCAAGCGCCTCTCCGTCTTTAAGGAAGTAATAAATTGTCATGCACATAATGATGAAATTCATCACGAGGATAAAAGCGTTGGTAAAGATGCCGGAGATGTTCCTCAGGATATAATCGCCGATTGATTTCAATGTCGACACAAGGCTTTGCTGGATGTTGAACTTCTGAAAGACTTCTTCCGGTATGAATTTCCGAAGTGCATCTTCGATCCGCAGGTTTATATCGGTGTTAATTATGTTCTCAACGCCCCTCTGCTCGATCATGTTGTACAGATTTGTAATATCGTTTGCAAGGGAGCCGATAATAAATATAAAAGGGACCAATATCGTCATCAGGATTATAAGAAGTGTAAGCAGCGAGGCAGACCACGGGCGCCTGGATGATCTGAGTATTAATTTATATAAAGGATAAAATGTGATGCTCAGCGCCATCGCCCATGCTAACGTAAAGAGAAACGGGCTTAATATCTTGTAGAAAAGATAAACAATAATTAAGGTGAATACAAGATAGATTGTTTTGGATAAACGGATATCAGTCATTGAATGTCACTTTTTCCATATAGTTGCATTTGCCAGATTAACATTAAGATATATTTTTTCAGGAGCTTTTTCAAATAAAGTTCATGGATCGGCCTTTATCTGAGTATCCTTCCCGGCATTTTTTTTGTGGCCTGCCCTTCAAACAATACAGGCGTGCCGTTCACAAAGACGTGGTGGATGCCTTTCGGCCTTACAAACGGCCTGTTATATTCAGCCGTATCATTGACCTTCTTCGGGTCAAAGACTGTGATGTCAGCAAAGCAGCCTTCCTTTATAATGCCGCGGTTCTTTATCCTGAATGTTTTCGCGGGAAGCCCTGTCATTTTATATATCGCCTCACTGAGCTTCAGCACACCGTATTCCCTGACATATTTTCCTAATATCCTTGGAAAACTTCCGAACGCCCTGGGGTGGGGTTTTTCATTTGTCGTTATGCCGTCAAAGCTCCTTGCGGAACTGTCGGAGCCTATCATCGCGTAAGGCCGTTTAAGTATCTCCCTGAGGTTGTCTTCGTTCATCGAGAAGAAGATGGCCCCTGTCCTGAGTTCATCATCAATGAGCAGGTCGAACATGCAGTTGATAGGGTTCTTTTTCAGAGGGAGGCTTATCTCAAAGAGCGTCTTGCCTTCCATCCACTTGTTCTTGTCTGTGGTCACTGACGATATCATCACAGACTTCCAGAAAGATTTTTCAGGGTGCTTCTTGAGAAAATCGTTTTTAAGGTGAGCCTGTTCATTCCTGAGCCGGTGCAGCTCTTTTTTATGCCCGCCTTCAAACGCCCATGCAGGCAGGATCGTATCAAGGTCTGTGCTTGAAGCGGTGTAAGGATACCTGTCGCATGTGACATTAAAGCCGTTCATGTTCTCATGCTCTATCTGCTCGAATACGCCTTTGAGCTTCTTCCAGTTACTTTCGCCGTTGGTCTTCAGGTGTGAGATGTGGGCTCTTATGCCTGATTCATTGACAATGGTCATGACCTCGTTGACCGACTCAAGGAGCCTGCTGCCCTCGCTCCTCATATGAGTTGTATAGATGCCGCCGCTCTTTGCCGCCTCGCGCGCAAGTTCGATTATCTCCGGTGTATCAGTAAATATCCCCGGCGGATATATCAGTCCGGTTGAGATGCCCTTTGCCCCTGCGCTGACGGCATCACTTAAAAGTTCTGTCGTCTTTTCAATATCACTCTTTGAAAGCGGTTTGTCGTCATACCCGGCGACAGAGGCCCTGAGGTTGCCGTGGCCTGCAAGCGTTGCAAAGTTAACTGCAAACCCTCTCTTCTCCAGAATGCTGAAGAATTCAGGAAAGGTATTCCATCTCTCTTTAATATCAAGGTTTGCGAGCTCTTTCTCCCTGTGTTCAAGAGCCTCCCCGAAAAGCGGAGCAGCGGACAGGCCGCAGTTCCCGTTCATTTCTGTAGTTACGCCCTGGCATATCTTTCCCTCGGCCCTTCCATCTGCAAGCAGGGTGAAATCAGAATGCGCGTGAGAGTCGATAAATCCGGGGCATGCGCAGAGCCCCTTAATATTTATAGTATTATCGGCATGAACTCCTGAGAACTCTCCAATCGCCTTTATGCGGTCGCCTTCAATTGCGATATCAGCTATCTTCGGCGAGGCATCCGCAGAGGTGCCGTCAATAATGAATCCGCCCTTTATTAAATAGTCTATAGCCATATAATTTTATTTTTGCCTGGCCATCAATGTTGAACCTTTGATGTAATCTCCGACTCCTTCAGCTATGCCTTCGGCTATCCTGTCCCTGTAGCCCTTGCTTGCGAGGAGCTTCTCTTCTTCGCGGTTGCTTATAAATGATATCTCAACCAGCGCTGACGGCATCTCAGCGCCCACAAGCACATAGAAGAGAGCCTGCTTTATGCCGAGGTCTGCTGTATCGCGATATTTGTCTTTCACTGTGCTGACCATTGCATCCTGTACGCTGCGCGCGAACCTGCCGGATTCCTGCTTCTTATGGCTCCTGGTCAGGTCGTCAAGTATCATCTGCAACCCGCCCCTCAGCAGCTTCATCTTGCTTATGGTGATATTGTTCTCTCTTGCCGCGACCTTCAGCGACTCGTCGTCAGTCGTCCAGTTAAGTATATATGTTTCGATCCCTTTTGCGGACCTCTTTGTATTTGCGTTCGCGTGGACTGAGATAAAGAGGTCGGCGTTATTCGAGTTTGCAATCTCGGTGCGTTCGTTAAGAGGGATGAATACATCAGTCTTTCTGGTATAGATTATATTTACGCCGTATCTTTCCTTCAGTATCTCGCCGAGCCTCTTTCCTACCGCAAGGACAACATCTTTCTCCTTCAGCCCGTTCGGGCCGACCGCGCCGGGGTCTTTGCCGCCATGCCCGGGATCAATCACTATCGTCTTTATCTTTACATCATCCGGTATCTCTTTGATAACGGGCTTGCTCTCAATTACAGGAGATGCGGTAGTTTCGGGTTTGTAGATATCTATAACGAGCCTGTCGGGATTTTCAAGCATAAACGCAGAATACTGGCTCATGCCCTCAAGGTCAAGAGTGACCCTTGCCGTATCTTCTTTGAATTTGCCTGCGCGTATCTTCTTGATCGTCCCGTTATTTACTTCTATTGCGGTTTTGGCATCTTTTGAGAGCGTGCATCCCTTGATATCGAAATATATGCGTTCAGGTTTTTTAAGGCGGTTGCTGTTGAATGATGCCTCGCTGCTTAGGTCGATTACCACCCTTGTGTGGTCTTTGTATGTAAGGTAGCGTATGCCATTAACGCTGAGAGGGCTGACAGCGGCGCTGCTGCTGTTTGATATAAAGATCATGAGGATGACAAATGCCGGCAGGATCTTTTTCATAGAGTATTTTTGAATAAAAGACCTGTAATGTCAACCTCAACTATTTGCCATTAACTTTTAACAGTCTCTTTCTGAAGCGCCTTGATCTCTGCTATTATCTTTTCAGGGTCGACATTATGCATGGCAGAGCCGAAAGTAATTGATTCGACATTGATCCCCGGACATGTAAAACATCCGTTGCCGAAGTACTTCTTTATTACGTCCTGCGCGCCCGGCACCTCTTTGATCAGTTCCCCGATAACTGAATTTTTTGTAATTTCCATCTTAACACCTCCATATTTATGAGCATCGCCTGCCCTGTTTTTATCTCTCTGAACTTATTGTATTACGTCCCGCAGGCGGTGTCTATGATGCAAATCATAAGCTACATCTGAACCGGCTTTATCGTCTTCAGTATATTAAAGGCGAAGAGGATGACCGCGATAAGCGAGAGCGCTGCTGAGAGCATGAGTATAGGGCCTGCTATTCCTGCGGCATATCCTACTATCGTCATGGGCCATGTTGTTGCCATGCCGATCAGCCCGGCGTTTGAGAGCCAGAACTGGACATTCATTATCTTCGGGCTGTATATATGAACACCGCTGAACTTCGGGAGTATGTGATAACCGACCCCGTATATCATCATTGTCATGAAACCCAGGAGGTTAAAGTGCACGTGTATATCTTTATAGATCCCGGATTCTTCAGGCCATATGAACATTCCCATTCCCAAAGCCGCGCCTGCGACAAAGTATATGACGCTCATTCTCAGATACCAGACAACTATCTTATCCAATTTCGCCCCTCCTTAACTCTTCACTTTTAACTTTCAATTCTTAACTTCTAACCTGCTCTACAGATTTCACCTCAGGCACTTCCTGCTTGAGAGTCTCTTCGATCGCGTTCTTAAGCGTCATCGTCGCACCCGGACATCCTGAGCATGCGCCCTTGAGCCTGACCTTTACCACTCCGTCATCCGTAACCTCAACAAGCTCAACATCCCCTCCGTCCCGCTGAAGAAACGGCCTCACCTTTCCCAATACCTTCTCAACTCTTTCCTTTAACATAACTCCTCCTTTTAGTTCGATGATTTAATGATATGATGTTTTAGACTGATAGTCTATGATATTAATCATAAGGTTCTTTATAAATTATAACAGTTCAATTTTTTGCCTCTGTCAGTTTACCACTGATAAATTTATGAATTATGCTGGAAACATATGTCTGATAAGGCAACCCCTCGTTAACCGCTTTTCTCTGCAATTCAGTTAAGTCTCTTTCGGAAATTCTTATATTCAGTCTTTTATCTTTCTTCAGAGTATTCCGCGCGTATCTCATCAGTTCTGCTTTTCTTTTTGAAAGGTTCTTTACCGGAACCCATTCACCTTTTTCAAAGCTGTCTAAAATCGTTTGTTCTTCTTTAGTTAATTTAGTTTTCATTTTTCTCCTCCAAAATAAATCGCTGTCGCCTTTCTGCTGGGTATAATGGTTTTTAGAAATATTTCTTCATCATTCTCGGCATAAGGGACAAGGTATGCGTAATTATTTATTCCGATTACCATTATCCGCTGTTCAGGATACCGTTTCTGATTTGGATGCAGAAAGTCGTCCATGATATCGCCTTTTTCAATATAAAAAACTATATCCTCGAAGCAGATTCCTCTTGATTCTTTTAGTTTCAGACTTTTTTCTGTATCCCAATTTATCTGCTTCATTTATTAATAAATTACCACATTGTGTGCTTTTTGGGCAACAAACAGTAAATGTAAAATATTTCTTGTCTTTAATAGGCAGAACGTACTATGATTAGTAAGTTTTTCAATGGATGGGTAGACAGGGGTAGGAAATATCTTTCTGATAATTTTAAGAACGGAAATACGGACAAATGATAGCCATTGGAATTTTACTCTATATAGTTTTAGCTTTTTATATAGTCAAGTGGGTCTGGCAGAAGAAGAGGAGTGTATTGCTTGCGGCGTCTACTGCAGTCATTATTCTCCTTCTTGCCACATGGGACAATATAATCGGCAATATCATGTTTAACCGTATTTGCAAAGAAGAAGCAGGAGAGAAGATTTATAGGACAGTGGAGAATGTGGAGGGATATTTTGATGAGAGCAATACATTGGGGTGTGCAGGGGATTGCAGGGAACTTCTATTTAGCGGGGAATATAAATATATAGAAGTTAAAATCCCCGATGCTGAAAGAAAACAATATTTGTTTGGATCAACAAGTAGAGATTTTTTAGTAGAAGGCACTGGAAGTTATCGCTTTTATGTCGATCAAAAAGGCTCACAATTTTGTGACTTATATTACGAAAAAAGAACAAAGATAAAAGCTGATTCTCATTTAAAGGACTATCCTGTTGATGTTTGCATTGCAGGCGAAAAAGTTGACTCTTTGAAAAGCAGATATTCGTACCGTGAAGGTGACTCAAAAGAGCAGTTTCCATTTAGTGCAAGGAAAGACACTGTTATAAAAGATAGGCTGACTGGAGAAGTCATGGGGATGGCTACAAGTTTTGGTAATCATGGAGGTTGGATAAATTACTATTATTATGGCGGAGTATTCGGTTCTGAAAAAGGATGTTCAGGGATAGCGTCAGATGTTCATAGGAAAATACGGACTAATGTATTAAGACCAATTAAATAGAACAAATAACGTCAGATATAACTATTGACATTTGGTGCAGTCAAGACATGACTTCTCTCTCGAAGAAGAATTGCAGTATCTGGTTTTGCTTGTGAAGTTAAGGATTTTGGGTATGATATAATGGGCTGTATGAAGGTGTGTGATTGGTTTTCTTTAAGAGCATGTAACATCCGGCTGTGGTAAGATAAATATGGCAACTAAGGTTAAAAATGAAAAAGACAAAAACACCCCAGAACATAGTCGAAAAGTGGCGGACAAGCCTGACACCGGAAGAGCGAAAGATGCGTTATCTGGAAAGCATTCCGAAACAGGTACACGCCTCAATGGCGTTCGAGGGCGAACCCGTAAGCCTAAAGATGCTGAAAGAATATCTGAAGAGTCTGAATCCTGTTTGACAAAATCCCTCATCTCCCTTAATATTTAGTTCAGTCATTTCAATAGAGTAAATCTTTATTGCGAGTTATCCCTTATGAATTTACAGGACTTGATTTTAAAACTTCAGTCATTCTGGTCTGAGCAGGGCTGTGTCATGCAGCAGCCGTATGATACAGAGGTCGGGGCAGGCACGTTCAACCCGGCGACATTCTTCCGTGTGCTCGGGCCTGAGCCGTGGAAGGCAGCGTATGTCGAGCCGTCGAGAAGGCCGACTGACGGCAGGTATGGCAAGAACCCGAACAGGCTTCAGCACTACTACCAGTTTCAGGTGATACTGAAACCCTCGCCGGATAACATTCAGGATATATATTTAAAGAGCCTTGCTGCAATGAAGATAGACCTCATTGACCACGACATACGTTTTGTTGAGGATGACTGGGAGTCGCCTACACTCGGCGCATGGGGGCTCGGCTGGGAGGTGTGGCTTGACGGAATGGAGATTACACAGTTCACATATTTTCAGCAGGTCGGTGGTATTGAACTTAAGCCTGTCTCGGTTGAGGTCACATACGGGCTTGAGCGCATAGCGATGTATTTGCAGGGCGTTGATAATGTATATGACCTGAAGTGGAACGATGATATCTCATACGGCGATGTGCATCACCGCTCTGAGGTGGAGTTCTCAACCTACAACTTTGACGAGGCTGATATCGGCATGCACCTGAAGCTCTTTGAGATGTATGAGAAGGAATCCCTTGACATGATAAAGAAAGGCCTTGTGCTTCCTTCATATGACTGCTGCCTCAAGTGTTCTCATGTATTCAACATGCTTGATGCGCGCGGCGCGCTGAGCGTCACAGAAAGAACCAAGTATATCGGCAAAGTGAGGAACCTTGCCAAACGCTGCGCAGTAGGTTATCTGAAACAGCGCGAGGAGATGGAGTTCCCTCTCCTGAAAAAAGTTAAATAATTATGAAACAGTTTTTACTTGAGATAGGCACTGAAGAGATACCTGCAAGGTTTATAAAAGGCGGCCTTGATTCGCTGAATACCGGCTTTATAAACTTCTTGACGCAGGAAGCCATAACTTATGGAAAGATAAAGTTATTTGCAACGCCTCGAAGGCTTGCGATAATTATAGACGATGTGGCTGAAAAGCAGGATGACAGGGTGAAGGAGATGGTCGGCCCTCCAAAGAGCATAGCCTATGATAAAGACGGCGGGCTGACAAAGGCGGCTATCGGTTTTGCAAAGTCAGCAGGCATCGATGCTTCCGAACTCAAGGTTCTGAAGAATGAACGCGGCGAGTACCTTCAGGCTGTTGTTCAGGTTCCGGGGATGGATACAAAGGATCTCTTTTCAAGGTCTCTTCCCGGCTTAATCACATCACTGTACTTCCCGAAGACCATGAGGTGGGCCGGTTACTCCACTAAGTTCGTAAGGCCTGTCCGCTGGATACTGGCGCTTATGGGAAGCGATGTCATACAGTTTGAGCTTGAGGGGATAAAGAGCAGCAATCTTACTCACGGCCATCGTTTCTCATCTCCGCAGCCGGTCAAGGTGGCTGACCCGTCTGCATACGCGTCTCTTCTTAACAGGAACAAGGTCATAGCTGATCTGCAGAAGAGGAAAGATATAATTGCCGCTGAGATAAAGAAGGTGGAGCAGGCTGAAGCGTGCATCGTTCACGAGGATGAGGAACTTCTTGATACGGTCGTATCTCTGGTTGAATACCCCACAGTCATTGTAGGTGAATTTGATAATGACTATCTGCTGCTTCCGAAAGAGCTTCCCATAACGGTCATGAGGACACACCAGAAGTATTTTTCCCTTGAAGACATGAACGGCAATCTCCTTCCGAAGTTCATCGTTGTCAGCAATTCTGTCTCTGACAATAAAGAGACTGTAAGAAAAGGCAATGAGCGTGTTATCAGGGCGAGGCTTGAGGACGCAAGGTTTTACTACAACGATGACCTTAAGAAGTCCTTATGGGAATCCAAGGATGAACTCAAGAATGTAACATTTCAGGAGGAGCTCGGGAGTATATTTGACAAGCTTGAGAGGGTCTCATTCATATGCTCGTTCATCGCCGACAAACTGGACTTCAAGGATGAGGAAAAACTCCTGAGGGCGGCGATGCTCTCAAAGGCAGACCTTGTCTCCGGTGTTGTTGGCGAGTTCCCCGAGCTTCAGGGTTATATGGGGAAGGTGTACGCGATCAATTCCGGAGAAGATGAAGAAGTTGCATCAGCTATATATGAGCACTACTTGCCGAGGTTTGCCGAGGACGCGCTTCCTTCATCCGACATTGGCAGCATCATCTCAATAGCGGACAAGGCGGACAACATAGCAGCATTCTTCTTTTTAGGCATGATACCAACAGGCTCGGAAGACCCTTTTGCTCTCAGGCGGCAGGCGGCAGGCATAATCAGGATACTTCAGGAGAGGGACTACCCGCTTACGCTTGAAAATATTATCGAGAACGCTCTCAAGAGCCTCGAGAGCCACACGCCGTCAATTAAGTCGCTCACTGAAAAGATACTTGTCTTTTTCAACCAGAGGCTTGAGGGGATACTCCTCTCTCAGGGATACAGCTATGACACTGTCAATGCCGTACTCTCGGTCAAGGGGCTGACCATGAAGGAGATAAAAGAGAAGATGGATATCCTCTCCGTCATGCGTAAGGAAGCCGGTTTTGAAGGGCTTCTCACTTCAGCAAAGAGGGTCTATAACATTCTCGGCGAGAGCAAGGCAGGCGAGGTCAGGCAGGAGCTCTTTCTTGAAGAATCGGAAAAGGCGCTCTTTGATTCCGCCGACAGTCTTTGTAAGGAGATGGACGGGAATGACTTTTCCGGGCTGTTCATGCTTCAGGAGCCTGTCAATACCTTTTTTGACAAGGTGCTTGTGATGGACAAGGACGCTGCCGTAAAGGCCAACAGGCTTGCTCTGCTTTCCAAAGTAAAAAGCATTTTTGATACGCTCGCGGACTTCTCAAAGATAGTGCAGTAATATAATAGTAACTGCCAGGTATCAAAATATTTTCTTATTAAGCCATTAATTCCCCTGTTCTATTGATTTTTTCGGGATTTTTGATTCCTGATATGCTAAAATAATCAACTTTTCGTCATTGAAATCCAGACATAAATTAATTCTTAACTTTTTCGCCTCAGGTGAACCTGCCTGTCGGCAGACAGGTCAGCCGGGGCTGATAAGTTTCAACTTTAAAATATCTTTAATAGGAGGAGTTTTAGAATGGCTAAGAAATATGTCTATTTTTTCGGTGCCGGAAAGGCTGACGGCAAGTCTGAGATGAAGAACCTGCTTGGAGGCAAGGGCGCTAACCTCGCTGAGATGGCAGGCCATCCAAAACTTAAACTTCCTGTCCCGCCGGGATTCACCATCACCACAGAGGTCTGCACAGAGTATTACAAAAATAACCGCAAGTATCCGAAGGAACTTCAGGGAGAGGTTGACAAGGCTATCTCCATGGTCGAGAAGATCATAGGCAAGAAGTTCGGTGACGTTGAAGACCCGCTGCTTTTTTCAGTCCGCTCAGGTGCAAGGAGCTCTATGCCGGGCATGATGGAGACGGTGCTTAACTGCGGGCTTACTTCAAAGACGATACCGGGGCTTATCAGAAAGACCGGCAACCCGCGCTTTGTATATGATTCATACAGAAGGCTCATGATGATGTACTCGGATGTTGTTATGGAGAAGGCAGCCGGAATAGAGCCGCAGGATGGACACGGCATACGCCACAAGCTCGAATCAGCGCTTGAGAGTATGAAGAAGGCGAAGGGCTACAAGAGCGATATTGACCTTTCCGTGCTTGACCTCAGGAAGCTGTGCGAAGAGTACAAGGTGATAATAAAAAAGACACTGAAGAAGGATTTTCCCGATGATCCGCACAAACAGCTTTGGGGAGGTATCAGCGCTGTATTTCAGTCATGGATGGGAAAGCGTGCGGTTTCATACAGAAAGATAGAGAAGCTTCCGGACTGGTGGGGCACTGCTGTGAACGTTCAGGCCATGGTCTTTGGAAATACAGGAGACAACTCTGCCACAGGAGTTGCCTTTACGCGTAACCCGGCAACAGGAGAGAACATGTTCTTCGGCGAGTGGCTTCCGAATGCGCAGGGCGAGGATGTTGTTGCCGGCCTGAGGACTCCAAATCCTGTCAACAAGTCAGGCAAGACAGATGACACCAGGCACCTGCCTTCTCTTGAAGAGGCTATGCCCAAGCTGTACAAAGAGCTGTACGGGTACCAGAAGAGGCTTGAGAATCACTATAAGGATATGCAGGACATAGAGTTCACTATAGAGGACGGCAGGCTCTGGATGCTTCAGACAAGGGTGGGCAAGCGTAACGGACAGGCTGCCATCCGCATGGCGGTTGAGATGGCAAAGCAGAAGCTCATCACAAAAGAGACGGCGATATTAAGGGTCAGGCCGGACCAGATAGACGAACTACTCCATCCGAGCGTTGACCCCGCGGCAGAGAAGAAGGCTGTAGGGCTCGGCAAGGGGCTACCCGCAGGGCCGGGAGGCGCGAGGGGAAGGGTTGTTCTAACAGCTGACGAGGCAGAGGCATGGGCAAAGAAGGGTGAGAAGGTCATACTCGTAAGGACCGAGACCTCTCCTGAAGATGTGCACGGCATGCACGCAGCCGAGGCTATACTCACCGCAAAGGGCGGAATGACAAGCCATGCGGCGCTCGTTGCGCGCGGTTGGGGCAAGTGCTGCATAGTCGGATGCTCAGAGCTTCAGATAGACCTCAAGTCAAAGAAGATAAATGTGAACGGCAGGACGATAAAGCAGGGCGACTGGATAACACTTAACGGTACAAAGGGAAGGGTATATGAGGGAAGCCTCGCGCTTCTGCCTGCGGATCCCGAGCACAATAAATGGTATAAAGAGCTCATGACATGGGCTGACAATATCAGGTTCATAAAGGTCAGGACGAATGCTGAATCACCGGCAGATGCAGAGGCAGCGGTAAAGTTCGGCGCTGAGGGCATAGGCCTCTGCAGGACAGAGCACATGTTCTTCGGGCCTGACAGGATAAAGGCTGTTCGTGAGATGATCCTCTCTGATACGCTTGAGGGGAGGCAGAAGGCGCTTGCAAAGCTCCTGCCGTTCCAGAAGAAGGACTTCCTCGGCATATTCAAGGCTATGGCAGGAAAGCCTGTCACAATAAGGCTGCTGGATCCGCCGCTCCACGAGTTTCTCCCGCATACAGACGATGAACTGAAGTCACTCGCAAAGAGCATGAATGTGGACTTCAAGGATCTGAAGGCAAAGAATGAATCACTGCATGAGTTCAATCCTATGCTCGGGCACAGGGGATGCCGCCTCGGAGTCACCTTCCCTGAGATATACGCGATGCAGGCAAGGGCTATCATGGAGGCCGCATGCGAGTTAAAGCGGAAGAAGGTAAATGTAATCCCTGAGATAATGATACCGCTTGTAGGGCATGTAAAAGAGCTTGAGTTAATGAAGAAGGTCGTGGTTGACGCAGTGACCGAGGCGCAGGCCAAGGCTAAGGTGAAGGTTCAATATCTGGTAGGCACGATGATAGAGCTTCCCCGCGCATGCGTCACATCAGATGAGATAGCAGAGGTGGCTGACTTCTACTCATTCGGGACTAACGACCTTACGCAGACCGTCTTCGGGCTTTCCCGTGATGATGCCGGAAGGTTCCTTCCTCAGTATGTGGAGCAGGGCATACTCGCAGAAGACCCGTTCGTATCCATTGATGTGGACGGTGTCGGCCCGCTTATGAAGACCGCTGTTGAACTTGGCAGGGGGGTCAAGAAGAATCTTAAGCTCGGCATCTGCGGAGAGCACGGCGGAGAGCCGAAGTCTGTGGAGTTCTGCCACAACATAGGGCTTGATTATGTAAGCTGCTCGCCATTCCGTGTGCCTATCGCGAGGTTTGCTGCTGCTCAGGCTCAGTTGAGGAATAAGAGAACGAAGTAAGTTGTTCAGATATTAACTTAAAAGCGGTCTTGGCAACAGGGCCGCTTTTTTTATTTTCTGATTTCCTGTTTCATATATAATAATGGCAGGACTATATGGAATTTAAGAGCAAAACACAAAAGAAGAAAGAGGCGCTCTCTTTGCAAAAGCTCGGTGAGAAGCTCGTAAAGCTCTCAGCCGAGCAGATCAGTTATATAGATATGCCTAAGGAGATACTTGAGGCTGTTACCTTTGCAAAAAAAATAAGAAGCCACGGCGCCCTTAAAAGGCAGATGCAGTATATAGGAACGCTGATGCGGAATGTCGATTCCGGCCCTATTGAGGAGGCGGTTTCTAAAATAGAGGCCGGAACCATGCAGAATACCGAGGCGTTCAAAGAGACAGAGAGATTGCGTGAAGAGCTTATAGGCGGCAACGATGCGCTCATGGAAGAGATATTGATAAAATTACCCGAAGCCGAATGTGGCCAATTCATAAAGCTTGTCAGGTCCGCCAGAAATGAGATATTAAGTTATAAACCTCCGCGCGCATCACGCGCATTATTTCGTTATCTGAAAAATCTCAGCGCTTAAAGAATGACAGCGGAGCTTTATTGATTCAGCCTCCTTAATGTATAGTATTAGTAGTGAAATTCGAAGAGCTTAACATCCCCGAAAAGGTCATGCAGGGAATCAGGGCGGCAGGGTTTACAGAATGTACTCCTGTGCAGGCGATGACACTCCCCGATGCGCTGTCAGGCGCGGACATTGCCGCACAGGCACAGACCGGCACCGGAAAGACTGCGGCATTTCTTATCGCAATATTCTCGCGGATGCTTAATAAGCCCAGGCCGGAACGCGGCCTCTCACCCCGCGCACTCATTATAGCTCCTACCAGGGAACTCGTAGTTCAGATATCCAATGAGGCGAAACTGCTGGGCGGTTCCGCAGGATTCACTATACTGCCTGTCTTCGGCGGCATCGATTATATGAAGCAGCGCGAGGAGATATCAAAGGGTGTTGACGTTCTCATAGGAACGCCCGGCAGGCTGATAGATTATTTAAAGCAGAAGGCCTACAGCCTGAAGAAGACGGAGTTCCTCGTGATCGATGAGGCAGACAGGATGTTCAATATGGGATTCATCGCGGACATTCGTTTTCTCCTCAGGAGGATGGCGCCTTATGACCAGCGGCAGTCGATGCTCTTTTCCGCCACGCTTTCACACAGGGTACATGAACTGTGCTATGAACACATGAACATGCCCAAGCAGTTCTCGCTCACGCCCGAACAGGTGACAGTGAAGCAGATAGAGCAGAGGCTCTATCACGTCGGTTCATCAGAGAAGTTCGGCCTTCTTCTCGGAATCCTCAAAAATGAACCTGCCGGCCGTTACCTTATCTTCTGCAACACCAGGGCTGCGACTGAGAGGCTTGACCGACTCCTGAACGCCAATGGCTTTGCAGCTGCTTCTATAACAGGAAACCTGGACCAGAATAAGCGCATGAAGGTGCTCTCCCTTTTTAAAGGCGGCACGCTGCCGATACTCATAGCCACGGATGTGGCGAGCCGGGGCATACATATTGAAGATGTGACTCACGTAATCAACTACGATCTGCCTCAGGATCCTGAGGACTATGTACACCGTATTGGCAGGACAGCCCGTGCCGGTGCCGAAGGAAAGGCGATAAGCCTTGCATGCGATGAATATGTATATTCACTTCATGATATAGAGGCGTATATCAAACAGAACATACCTGTGACGCAGATCACCGATGAGATGATAGTTACAGGTTATCGCAGGAGGTCGGCGGTGCCGGCCGGCAAAGAATCAGCTCCGGCGAAGCAGCGCCACGCTGCAGGCCCTAAAAAATTAGCGGCAGGGCAGGGGCCGCACAGAAGAGAAAGACATCCTCAAAAGTCAGGTTCCGGGCGCACTGAGAGAAGAAAGGCCTTTAATAAACCTGCCGGCCGGCCTTCAACAAAGAGCTGATCTGATCTTGCCTATTTGCCCGCATGCGCATATCTCTGCTGCTTCACATTTTTTTTCAGGATATGTTAATATCTCCACACATTTTCTGAAAAAATATATTTTATTCAAAAATAAAAAAATAATGGCTGGGAGAGTATGAGTGATGGGAAAGATGAAACGTTCTAAAAATAAACAATTCACAGACGCTGATATTGATCAATTTTGCCAGAGCGTAGAAGAGATACTGGTTAAGATCAAGGACAAGAACAGCACTAAAAAAGGCAAGAAAGTGAAGGTTAAAGACCTGCTGATCTCAGAAGTAGATATCGACGATGATATTGTTTCCTTAGATGATGATGACCTGCTGAGCTTCCATGATTAACCTGCGCGTTTAGTCCTGTACCCCATCTTTTCAAGCACCTGTATCAGTATACCGCAGTGGTCGCCCTGGATCTCCAGTGATGTATCCCTGACTGTGCCTCCTGTGCCGAGCTTTGCCTTAAGCTGTTTCAGGAGGGCTTCAATCTCCTGCTGCGGCATAATGAGTCCTTCTACAAGAGTTACCGACTTCCCGGCCCTTGCTTTCCGGTCAAGCCTGACGGTCAACTTTTGTTGCGCAGGCGGCAGGCTTGCAGACATACTCTTTTTTTCAGGCTTCTCTTTCCGCTGGATCGCCTGTTCAGTTGAGTAGACCAGTCTTGAATCTTTATCAGGCATAATTACTATCTTATGAATATTTTATAGTAACTTCGTAGTTGATAACTGAGTCGCATGCTGAATTATGATTGCCTTCGCAACTCAGGTCTCCTTTAGACGTCTTGCTTTGATTGCTGATCATAGAGGTTATTACGTGAGAAAGGTCAAACCCACCTTCAACACAGTTATTGCTCAGGCAGTCAATATTGAAAAAAGCATAACTGGCGGGAGTGAAATTAACGACCCTGTTCAATGACTTGCTCAGATTTTTCTGATGATAGACCATGCTGATCTCGATCTTTTCAACTCCGGGGTAATGTTCAGCCACAGAGCCTTCATCGATCTTATGCTGCTGTCTTTCTCTCCTTGCCTCATTCTTTCTCTTAGTCATATTCATGTTCATCCCTCCAATAAAAAAGACCACAAGGTCTGAAAGTCCTTGTGGTTTTCAACAATTAAATCAGCTTCTAACCGTGATTTACTATAACATTTCAAGAGGTGTTTCGGCAATGCGGTGGAAACATCACCTCTTCATTCTCTCATAAGTCTCGTTGAATTTCATGGCAACCTGTTTGAAGGCATTCAGTATTTGAGGGTCAAAGTGATGCGGCATGGTCCTGCCGTCCCCCTCTGTGATGATTTTATATGTTGTTTCATGATCAAAGGCCGGTTTGTAGATGCGGCGGGTTCTAAGCGCGTCATACTGGTCGGCAATGTTCATGATCCTGCCGGAGATTGGTATCGCTTCACCCTTTAAGCCGTTTGGATAGCCGCTGCCGTCCCATCTTTCGTGATGTGATATGGCTATCTCCTTTGCCATAGACAGCCTGACATGGTCGCCGATGATCATTGTGCCGTATAGTGTGTGTTTCTTAATATCCTCAAATTCCTCGGGCGTGAGCTTGCCGGGCTTTTTAAGTATTTCTGGAGGGATATGTATCTTTCCAACGTCATGCATCTGCGCCTGGAGCCTGATCAGGTTTGTGAACTTTTCAGGCATCCCGATCTGTCCGGCGATAAGTTCGCAATATTCGCCGACTCTTACAATGTGCTCTCCAGTGTCTTCATCATTCACTTCCGCCGCGCGCGCAAGCGCATGGACAGTATACGCAAAGGCATCATCAGTCTCACTGATCTGAAGAGCTAACGACTTGAGAAACATGCTTTGCATAACCAGGTTGTTTAAGACCGCTACATCATAAGAAGAAACACTCCTGCCGTAATTGACTGTATGAATACAGAGGAACTGGCTGCTGTAGCGGACATAATTTTGAACATCAATGCCGATAGCTTTTAATGTTTTGACATGTTTTTGATATCCCGGTTCTTTGAGGCTAATCGAATTAGCATGCATAATCGGTAAGCTGTCGCCAGTCTCATCCAGACAGTGGTGAAGGCCGCCTTTATATGAAACCTTTTCAAGTGAGCCATGCCGGAATTCATACTTAATCAATTCCGAAGCCTCTTTGTTACCGGAAATTCTCAAGACTACTATCTCGGGTTTTCCAATATCTTCATCATTTTTTCTGATAATCTGTTCTACGATCTTTTCTAAGCAAACTTTTAAATTAAAATGCAGAGGATCAAAGGATTCAATCATCTTCTCGCCAAAAGATGTAAGGTAATTGATGTTGTCGTATGCAATGCTCAGCCTCTCATTTAACTCCTTAACTTTCAGCAGCATCCTTATCCGCGCGAGCACCTCGGCCTGGTCAAAGGGCTTTGAAATGAAGTCCTCTGCGCCTGCCTCAATGCTCTTTACCCTGTCTTCTTTGGACTGCAGGGCGGTTATCATGATCACTGGCGTGCTTTTATACCGGTTATCTTCCTTGATCTTTCTGCAGACCTCATATCCATTCATGTCCGGCATCATAACATCGAGCAGTATGAGGTCTATTCTGTCTTCATTTATTTTTTCGAGCGCTGCACTGCCGTTTTCAGCCTTAATGACCTCATATCCCCTCGGCACAAGCAATGCCTCAAGAAGCTTGAGGTTTGCCGGCTCGTCATCGACGCATAGTATCCGGGTTTTATTATTCATATTTCACCTCTAATTATAGGCAGTGTAAATGTGAAGGTACTTCCTTTGCCGAATTCGCTCTCTACCCGTATCCTGCCGCCCAGCAACTCAACAAGTTTCTTTGTGAGTATCAAACCAATGCCTGTGCCGCTGTATTTTTTCGTATACGGAGACTCTAACTGTGAGAATGGCTGAAAAAGCTTATCAATATTTTCAGGTTTTATACCTATGCCGGTGTCGGCAACGCTGATTTCGATGAAATCCCGACCCCCCATCTCCCCCCTTGTCAAGGGGGGACTTAAGGGGGGTAATTCTTCACTATTAACCAACCGCGCAGCGACGCGCACGCTTCCCCCGTCCGGAGTAAACTTCACGGCGTTATCTATGAGATGGAACAGTATCTGGGTGAGTTTGCCGGTATCGGTTTCAAGCTCGATGTCAGCGTCTGGCTCTATCTGAAGAGTGAATTTCAGGTTTTGACTTATTGATTTCTCATTAAAGATGGCGGCTGAAGATATCAGGGCATCCTTCAGAAGAAACCTGTTCACTCTTAACTCGTCTTTTCCTGATTCGGTTCTCACAAGATCGAGCATATTTCTTATGAGACTTAACAGGTGTATGCCGCTCTGAAGGATATTACTCACATATTCCTGCTGATGAGTATTCAACTCTCCATAGAGGCCGTCTTTAAGCACTTGCGAAAAACCGATGACAGAATTAAGAGGGGTAGTCAGTTCATGGCTCATGTTCGCAAGAAACTCTGACTTTGTCCTGTTTGCCGCCTCTGCTGTAATAAGTGCATCTTGCATTTGTTCCTCGGCCTGTCTCCGCTCGGTGACGTCTCTGAATATGCCCACAAGATATTTTTTCCCTTTTAATATAACGGGAAATCCGCTGATATCCGTGTAAAAGATGCTGCCGTCCTTTCTCTTCACGGGGATATCAGTCGTATGCGTGATATCTTTCCTGGATTGTTTTTCAAAAATTTCCAAAACATATGAGAGGTTTTCCTTCGGGTGAATATCCATAACCCCGAGCGTACTGATCTCTTCCGGGCTATACCCCAACATTCGGCTAATTGTCTTATTGCCGAGGTAAAATCTTTTATTCTCTAAATCGGCCAGCAGGATGCCGTCGGCTGCATTGTCAAAAATCGTTTTAAACCGTTCCTCGCTTTCCCTTATTGCTTCATTAGCGTTTGTCAGTTCTGCGGTGCGCTCCTCAACTCTGCATTCCAGTTCTTTGTTGAGTTGCCGGAGTTCTTCCCTGCTCTCCCTTAGTAGGGCTTCATTCTGTTTTTTCTTTACGTTATGGATGGCAAAATTCAGGAATATAATGCAAACCAGAATGTTATATGAAATACCCACGATGAAATGCTCTGTATCAAAATATGAAATTTCAGGATGGAGTACAATGTCCACAATAGCGTTCAAATTGCCGGTCAGCAAAATTACCGCAATAAAGAACGCGATCTTGGAAATAGTCGCCTCCTGCCGTATTGCAGACAGAAGTGACACGGTTTTGATCGTTATTGTGCTGCTCATCAACTACACTCCTAAATACATTTGTACAATCTTTGGCAGCGCTCTGGTATCCATCGGCTTTGCTATATAGTCATCAAAGCCTGCCGCCAGTATCTTGTCCCGGTCGCCGGACATTGCAAAGGATGTTAAAGCGATAACTTTGATATCTCTTGTCGCGGGATCCTCCCGCAGAAGTTTAAGCGCTGTAAAGCCGTCCATGACCGGCATCTGGATATCCATCAGGATAAGGTCCGGCAACTGTTCAAAGGCAGATTTCACAGCATCCTCTCCGTTTTCAGCCTCAATGACCTCGTATTTGTAATACTTCAGGACGTCTACTATCAAGCGCCGGTTCTTTTTATTGTCCTCTACAACAAGAATTTTTATCATGCTATATTCTCCTTTCTCCCGCCCCGTGCCGAAGTGTCGGGACATCCCTCCTTGGTTAAGGACCAACAGTAGGTGCCTCAAGCAGGGGCAGGGGTGGTTTGCCTCACCGGTATCACAAATGTAAATATACTCCCTTTGCCGAATTCGCTCTCCACCCATATCTTTCCGCCGTGAAGTTCGATCAGCCGCTTTGTCAGTGCAAGGCCGAGGCCTGTGCCTTCATGGTTTTTTGTATATGCTGATTCAAGCTGCATGAACTCAGTGAAAAGTTTCGGTATATCTTCAGACTTTATACCGATACCGGTGTCGGTAATGCTGATTTCAATTAACTCCCGACCCACCATCTCCACCCTTTTTGCCTGCACGCTTACGCTTCCCCCATCAGGCGTGAACTTGATGGCGTTGCTCAGAAGATTGAACATTATCTGCTTCAGTTTCCGATCATCAGTATCTATCTCAATGTCGGCATCAGATCCTATTTCAAGGCGCAGTCTTATCCCGTGCTTCATAGCCTTTTCCTTAAGCATTGTCATTGAAGCATTCAAAATATCTTTTAAAAGAGATCTGTTCAGTTCGAGATCAAGCTTACCCGCCTCAACCTTTGAGAGGTCAAGAATATCATTGATGAGAGAGAGGAGGTGCCTGCCGCTGGTGAGTATGTTATTGACATATTCTTTCTGGTTTTGATTAAGCTCTCCGTATAATCCGTCTTCAAGCACCTCTGAAAACCCTATGATCGAATTCATAGGCGTGCGCAATTCATGAGACATATTTGCAAGAAAATCAGACTTGGCTTTGTTTGCCGATTCAGCGGCTAATATCGCGACTTGCAACAACAGTTCTGCCTCACGCTCTGCTGTCACATCTCGAAATACCAGCACAACACCAAGAATTTCACTGCCTTTGCCACGGATCGGGGCGGCGCTGTCGGCTATGGGATGTTCAGTCCCGTCTTTTGAAATCAATATCGTATGGTTTGCCAGTCCCTTGATAAGTCCTGTTGAAAACACCTCCTCGACAGGAATCACTGCTGGCATCCGCGTCTTTTCATTCATAATGCGGAAGACTTCTTCGACTCTGCGCCCTCTGGCCTCTGCCTCCTTCCATCCTGTGAGATGCTCTGCAACCGGATTTAGCCGGACAATCTTCTGTTCAACATCCACAACGAGAACTCCATCCCCGATAGAATGAAGAGTAACAGAGAGGTTTTCCTCTGCGATTTTCACCGAAACCATCAGTGCTGAAGCCTTGTACGCAAAATATCCTCCAAGCAGAAGCATAAATCCGGTAACAGCAAAGAGCGCAAATTGTATCTTCTTTGCCGGAGCAAGGACAGCATTAATCTGCTGCTCCACGACAACGCCCCATCCCCACTCGGTAACAGGATGGTAAGCAGAGATGACCGGAAGTTTATGTACCGGGCCTATTATCGTTTCAATACCCTCCATGCCTTTTAGCACATTTCTGACAGGAGGAATATTCGAATAATCTATTATCCTGTCCATGACATAATCAGGGTGAAAGACAAGATTCCCCTTTTTGTCCACCACATAAATATGGCCTTTATGCATATTACCTTGGAAGTTTCTGGCAATATCCACGTCGCTGACAGCGTTTTCAATAAAATCCTCCCTTGGCTGTATCACGAGTATCCCGATAACATTTCCTTTATATCTCATAGGGACCGCAATGGCAAAAAGATATCTTTGCGGCTTTGCAATTCTCATGAAAAAATCGGACACATACGGCGACCAGTTTCTTGACACTCCTTTATAATAGTCTCGTTGCGAAAAGTCCTTGCCGATGGTCTCAGGTGTTAACGGATAATTATCAATCTGAATGCCCGCATGGTCTAATATGGTTACCCGCTCGATTGTATTTGAGTTTTCTATGAGAGTTACCAGATGTCTGTGTATCTCCTTTGTGTCCCTTTTGTCAAGTGCTTCTTGCAGAAGATATCTTGAAGAAAAGGATTTGCCGAATGATATCTCGCTTTTCAGTTTTTCTTCGAGCGTATGCGCTGCGTATTGCGCAATCCGCTGGTTTTCTTTCAGCAGCCTTTCTTCAAGGGCGGATGTTACACTGAAGTAAACATATGTGGAAAGAACGAGAAGCGGTATCGTTACAATCAATATTCCAGACAGTAAAATTCTCCAGCGTTTTTGTAGAATCCAATCTTTCATAAAAGATCTCTGATGATACTGTTACAGAACAGAATATTGATAGTTATCTTATAGCGTGTTTATTATTGGCTGTCAAGTATGAACTTTTCCATCCGATTACAATAATTCGGCAGATTGTATTCGCTGCATTAAACCTTGAACTGAATCTGTTCAAAGAAAAAATCACATATATTTTCCAGAAAAATAGTGCTTGCTTTTGTTCTTAATTAAGCTATAATGGAATCAGAAGATGAGATAGCGATACCCTGGAATGAATTGAGCTCATAGCCGGGAACGCGGCTGGTGACGGGGTAGGAGACGGTGGATTGAGTTTCTCTGAGATTCAGAGTAAATGAAAACACCTTACCTCTCACAAAAGCTTCAGGGGCTTCGGCCCCGCCAGGGAATCGCATGAATTTCTTATAGAGCCATCTGAAGGCAAAGGTAACTCGAAATAGCAGTGACGCATGGCGGAGGTAACTGCGAGTTGTCCAAGGAAGTGAGCCTGATGATGACTCTATTTTTTTGTTACTTCCTGAAATAAGGCATTCTTTTCACATGCATCTTTCCAATCGCATTCTTTGCAGCGTGATGAATACCAGTTTGGAAATATTCTCTTTACCTTATTCCTGATTTCATCCCACTTAACCTTATCTTCTTTTGAAAGACAGAGGAGCGCGAGTGCTTCAGTATCCATGTTTCTAACATCTTCATCAGAACTCTCGGTATACAGGCACCTGCTTTCTTTCAGATAGGGACAGAGTACGCATATATCATCAGCGCCGGAGGAGATGGTTATCTCTTCATCTTTCGCACGTTCGAGTATCTTTCGCAGGTTATTAATGAATGCTTCATCATAGCCTTCACCATCAAAGAAGTGCAGGCAGATGAGGTGATGTCCTCGCAGAAGCGGCATTGATGCCTCCTTTTATACTTCAGTATACCTTACGGCAGGATAATAAGAGGGGAGGGTTAATAGAATTAAATAAGCAGAAATCCTACTGTCATAGTTCAGCGCAATCAGTGAAGCTTTTTATTCATGGAAGATGAGCAGTTCATCTTCGATCGGGAGCATATCCTCATCTTCTAAGAGAAGTTCTTCCGGTATCAGCAGGTCTTTACTCTTGGCTTTCTTGCCTTTTTTTAAACTGCTTCTGGTCTTGATCTGAGTCAGTACATCTTCCACGCTCCGGCAAAATTGTTCAATCTCAGCATCTGAAAAGCTTTTATGTTTAGACCGTTTCAATGTTTTCATCATATCACCTCTTAAATGTCTCTTTCTTGCTTTAAATATATAACAAAATATTTGAAAAATATATGAAGATTTCCCACGGCATTATTTGCAGGTTATTTATTTCTATTATTAAAAAGGCATAAAAAAAGCAGGCTGCCTGTTACAGCAGCCTGCCCCCAGTTTCTAAAGATTAGTGTTATATCTTTTTGATGTTTGTTGCTTTTGGCCCTTTGTCGCCCTGTTCTACTTCAAAGCTGACTGAGTCGCCTTCCATGATGGTCTTGAAGCCTTCACCCTGGATCTCTGAGTAGTGAGCGAATACATCCGGTCCATTTTCCTGAGTGATAAAGCCGAAGCCTTTTGACTCATTAAACCACTTTACTGTTCCTGTTGGCATAGTATACCTCCTTATAAATTTTTGAAGCATAAAGGAGGTAGTTATGAATAAACCAACATGATATTACTTATGTGAGGCTTACAACAACCTTTACTTCCAGTATTCTTCTTTTATTGAGAATGGCATATGTATGCATGAATAGTCAAGTGGTATAATTTATGTATGACCATTCCACCCTTTCCTGAATTTAAAGATATTGATTTAACAATGAAGGATGATATCAATCGTTTGTTGTCCCGATATCCAATTGAGGCTTCTGAATATACCTTTACAAATCTCTTTGCTTTTAAAGGAACATATGACTTTAAAATATCCATTCTCAATAATTGCCTGATAATCCTTAGGAACAGGCATCCTGTCTCGTTATTCTGCCCTGTGGGTGATGCACCTGACCTGGAACGGCTTTTTGACTATATGAAGGGGCAGGGTGCAGAGCCCTGTCTCGAGAGGGTTCCAGAGAGTTTTGTAAAAAAATATCTGGAAGGCGATGAAAGATATTTTTGTCTTGAAGAGAGAGACCAGTTTGATTATCTCCATAACGTTCAGGATCTGATAGATTTGAAGGGCAGAAGGTTTCATGATAAAAAGAACAGAGTCAACAGGTTCAGGAGTGAATATAAATATGAATATCAGACTCTGACTGCTGAACTGGCGGATGAATGTATTGAGTTTGAAGATTACTGGTGTGAGGTCAGGGAATGCGAGAAATATTATGGGCTGGACAAGGAGAGGTGCGCTATTTTTGCCATGCTCAGGAATTTTGAATATCTGAACCTGAAGGGAGGGGTAATAAGGATAGAGAACAGGATAGCCGCATTGACCATTGCTGAACAGTTTCTGCACGATACATTGGTCATACATGTAGAGAAGGCAAATCCTGGCATCCAGGGGCTTTATCAGATTATAAACCAGGAGTTCCTTATGCACGAGGCGGGAGGTTTTAAGTTTGTAAACAGGGAACAGGATCTGGGCATCAGGGGATTAAGAGATGCCAAGATGTCATATCATCCAGTGAAGTTCATAAAGAAATTCAGGGTTATGGAGAAAATTCATTCTTAAGGCTTAATCTTTTTCCATCTCCCGTTCCTGAACCGCATAGTCATTGCGATGCCCTGAAATAAGATTGACACAGCCATGGCTATCCAAACTCCGATGGCGCCGTAACCCGCAACGATCGCAAGCATATAGGCAAGCGGCAGCCGTATCAACCAGTGTGTGCTTACAATAGCCAGCATTGCACCCTTTGTATCTCCTGCGCCTGTGAGGCTTCCTGCTAAAATTACGCCTATAGCCATAAAAGGCTCTGAGAGCATCGTTATCCTGAGATACCGGACTGTCTCCGCAAGAACATTTGCATCTTTTGCCAGCGGGGAGGATATCTCACCAGCCCATATGAAGATAGGCAGTGAGATAAAACTGACCAGCGCCATACCTGCAATAGATATGTTCCAGGCTATCTTTTCAGCTCTTTGTGGCTCGCCTGCGCCGAGGTTTTGCCCTGCAAGCACGGATGCCGCCATATTCAGCGCGAAGACAGGGAGATATATAATTGCTTCGATCCTCAGGCCGTTGGTAAGCGCAGCCATGGCCGTTATGCTGACATCCTGAAGACGGCTGAGGATGTTGTAAAGGATAACGGTTCCCGCGTTCCAGGATATCTGTATGAGCGCCGCAGGCCAGCTTATAATAATTATACGTTTGGCAAGCTCAGATGAAACATGCCATGTTCCTGCCTCTGAAAAGATATCTTTCCATCTGCTCTTTTTGAATAAGAAGAAACATATGGCCATGCCGGCAAACATAGAGATAGCGGTCGCCAGCGCGATGCCGATGTATCCTGTTCCGAGACCGAAGACCAGAAGAAAATTCAATGCGATATTGATAAGGCTGACGAAGAACATCGCTGTCAGCGTAAGCCTCACCTCTCCGCCGGCCCTGAATACGGCGTTCGAGATTATCACCATATAATTAGGCGCAAGGGCGAATATGTAGACAACAAAGAAGTCAACCGCAGCCTTACGGACATTCCCGGAAAAACCTGAGAGTGATATTATCTGATTCTTGAGGAGAAAACCCGGCAGTGTGAGTATGATGGCGCATATTCCGCCGAAGATAAGGGACTGCCTTGCTGTAGAAAGGGAGTCTTCGAACCTTCCGGCGCCTACCGCCCTTGAAAGTATCGCCACAGTGCCGATGCTGATGGCGTTCGCCACAACTATGACAAAAAAATAGAGCTGGCCGACAAAGCCTACAACCGCCTGTATCTCAGGGCCGAGAAAGCCGGCGACATAAATATCAGTAAGGCCTACGAGGAAATTGAAGAACATGACAAAGAGCATGGGCCATGACATGCGCCAGATATTATCCCATGTGCTTCCCTTTGTAAGGTCGCTTGTTTCGACCCTTTCAGTCACCGGGCCTCCGTGTTAATGTGCTTTCAACATTATATCGCTAATGATGCAAAAATCCGCGCGCAGAGACTGCCTTTTTATCTTTCTGATACTGCTCTGCGTGTTGCTGTCTTTGTCCGGAATTTCGGATTAAAGGATTTGCGGATATCAGCGCCGCGCTCCGGCTGAACCTTGTGCCATTTTTTTGTTGCGGCTTTCTCGACGGTTGTCGCGGGCCTGGATTGAGGCCTCTTTTTCTGGTCGCGCGGCGGACGGGCAAATTCTGTATTGCGCGGCGGTGCCGGCTTTTTATAATCAAAGTCTTTCAGGATGCGGCGCTCCACCTTTTCTCCAAGTACTGACTCGATACTGCGCACCATCGCCTCGTCTTCCCTTGTGATGAATGTGAATGCATCGCCGTTTTTAGCGGCGCGCCCGGTCCTGCCTATACGGTGAGTGTATGCATCGGCTGTATCCGGTATATCGTAATTGATCACATGTGATATGCTTGAGACATCTATGCCGCGGGCTGCTATATCAGTGGCAACAAGCACCTGGAATCTGCCTTTCCGGAATCCGTCAAGAGCCTCCTGGCGTTTGTTCTGCGAGAGGTTTCCCTGAAGAGATGCCGCCTTGTAGCCTGCCTTTTCAAGCTGCTCTCCAACGCGCTTCGCGCGGTGCTTTGTGCGGGTAAAGACCAGAACAGATTCAGTATCGGTATGGCTCAGCAGTTTAAAGAGCAGCGGTGTCTTGAGGTGATGTTCAACCGGGTAAAGCGCGTGAGCAACAGTGTTTAACGGCGCAGTGTGGTCGACCTGCACAGTTACAGGATCCTGCAGTACATCGTGTGCCAGCTTTCTGATATCATCAGGCATGGTGGCTGAAAAGAGCAGGGTCTGGCGGTCTGCCGGTATATGCTTGATGATCTTCTTTATATCAGGCAGAAAACCCATGTCAAACATGCGGTCTGCCTCGTCCAGTACAAGAACCTCTATGTTTGACAGGTTGATCGTGCGCTGGGTTATGTGGTCAAGCAGACGGCCCGGGCATGCGACTACAATATCAACTCCTGAACGGAACTTCTTTATTTGCGGGTTTATACTCACTCCTCCGTAAACAGAAGTGCTCCTGATCATTGTTCTTTTTCCAAGGCTTGTTATCGTCTCATGGATCTGCTCGGCAAGTTCACGCGTAGGAGCCACGATAAGCGCGCGTGTACGGCCCATAGGCCCTTTAATAAGCCTTTGGAGTATCGGCAGTACAAATGCCGCTGTCTTTCCTGTCCCTGTCTGTGCCAGGCCCATTACGTCGCGTCCTTTGAGCGCAGGCGGGATAGCCTGTACCTGTATCGGTGTTGGTGTTGCATAACCCGCCGCTGTGATCCCTGCAGCGACCTTATTATCAAAATCAAATTTCTTAAATTCCATACTCTCCTTATTTTCTGCTTTCAGACGAAAACAAAAGCCCCGTGTGTATTCCGGGACTTCCTGTTATCGTTTACTCAATGAATTTACCTCATCTTACTTTAAAAGCTCTTCAAGCTCTTTTACATTATAAGTAGTCTCATGCGCCTCTTTCATCCACCTGGCACAGCGGTTTGCATCGATAGGGATGCCGACAGGGGATATGCCGGCCCTGATGCACTCTCTCATGCCATGTACAAGTTCAGGCACGCAGGCGATTCCGAGCGCGCCGACGCTTTTATGTTTTGCCCTGACCTTCTTAAAGAGCGATTTGAGGTCTGTTGTAGCTGAGATGTAAGGGTGGATATCATACTTTCTCAGCAGATTGGCGCCGAGGTTTATTAAACATTCGTTTGTGCAGCTTTTGCATATTGCCGCAATCTCTCCTGAGACAGACCTGCATTCCGGCCTGAAGTCCTTAAGGCAGTGGGCGATGAGTGCGAATTTATATTCGCTCTTTTTAAAGGTTGTTATATATAGCCTGTTAATAAGCTCGATCTCTATCATGTAGAGGTGGTACTGCTCTTCCTTTGTGTTGATGACAGGATCGAACTTCTGACAAAGGGGTATATTTCTCAGATGCTCATTAACGCCGGTGGTATACACATATAGCGATTCTCTCAGGACTTTCTTTATAAATAATATAAGCTGTTTATCGGTATTCCTGCCGGCCAGTTTGCTCAGAATGGAACTGCTGCCCGCTTTCTGCACATGGTCAAGGAGCATATTCACATCAGGGCACATCAGAGTTAAAAGGTCAGTCAGTTTTCTGATCGTCTCGTAATACCGTTCTGTGCTGCTTCGCCCGCCGTATAGAGAGTATGTTTTGCCTTGCATCGTCATAACTGAATTATACATCAAGAAAAAAATATGATGAGCGATGCTGCGTTACAATTCAATGATGAAACACTCTCTATTGTGAAAATCGGGACGTTCGCCTGTATGAGCCAAAGCCCTGTATGTCATCATGCTGTCTCTGTGTTTAATGACCGCGCTCATGCCCGCATTCAGTTTCTGATCTGCGAGATTGATTTTATCCAGATCAAGCTCAAGTGAAAGAAGCAGGTCGCCAGGATGGATCGATACTTTAAAAGGCAGTGATGTAAAAGCAGGTTCCTCCTGCATGCCTTCACGATACGAACTGAAGCGATAGATATTCCAGTGCCCGGCAGGTGAGATATTGAATTCCCAGTAGTTATTGGAATTCATCGGACAGAGAAATAATTCAAAAGATGTTTCTTTCCAGATGGAGTTTCTGCGTTCCGGGATATTTGCCGGAGTAGGGATGTTGAGTTTCGAAATATCGCCTGTCAATGAATAGCTGATTGCAAGCTTATTATAAGACCGCTCAATGCTGCCTGTAATCTCAATTCCGCTTAAGTCTGATGAGAATGGCGTGAGGGAAAAGCTCTTCATCTGTCCAGCTTCTTCTCTATCTGGGTGCACAGGCCCATGAGTAAATTCAGTTCCAGTTCAGTAAGCCCGGCCCTGCCGATGAAGCGTTTCAGGCTGGTGATGATCTTCGCATTCAGATCCATGTTGCCCCTCGGTGCGTATTCAAGCAGTTCAAGTATTCCGGCTATCCTATCGTATAAAGGCGCTATCTCTCCGTGTGCTTCAAGCTCCTCAAGTAGAGAGGGCTTGTTATAATCTTTATAGTTCGCGCCGTTGGATGTAACAATGTTTTCTTCACTGTATTTTGAAAGCTCGTATGCGATTATCAGAACTGCCTGTGAAAGATTCAGAGAGGGTTGCATCTTACTGCTTGGAATCGTGATCATGAATCCGCATTCATCAACATCTTCCTTACTGAGCCCGTTCGTCTCTGTACCAAAGAGGATGGCAACTTTATTGTTTGCCGTTATGGCGCTTATCTTCTCTGCGCCCTCTGAAACAGGCAGGATCAATCCGCGGTGCATTCCTTTGCGCTGTGTTGTGCCGACAACAACTGATTTGTCGCTTACAGCCTCTTTAACAGAATCATAGAACTTTGCAGACTTCAGCACATCATGTGCATTGCAGGCAAACCATCTCTCTTCCTTAGGCATATGCGGCGGGGGATTAACAAGGCAGAGGTTCGTGAAACCCATATTCTTCATCGCCCTTGCGGATGCTCCGATATTGCCGGGCTCTTTAGGTTCAACAAGCACAAAATATACATTATTCTTCCATTCATCCATACCGTAGTTTATCAGGTCTCATCCCTTTCGCTCAATGCCTCTCTTTAACTTGCATAACCTTTATTGTATCTGGTACATTTACCGCATCTTATTTTATATATTATGCGAGGTGTTCCCATGTCTGAGTTTATGAATGTAACGGTTGTGAAGAAGGCGAATATTTATTTTGGCGGAAAGGTAACGAGCAGGACAGTACTTTTCAGCGACGGCTCAAAAAAGACCCTCGGCGTCATGCTGCCGGGTGAGTATGAGTTCAATACAGCGGATAAAGAGATAATGGAGATATATTCCGGTGACCTTGATGTGCTTCTTCCGGGAGAGAGCGGCTGGAAAAAGATAAGCGGAGGCGAGTCTTTTGAGGTTCCTGCCAACGCAAAGTTCTCGCTTAAGGTCAGGGCGATTGCTGATTACTGTTGTTCTTTTATACGGTGAGAATCCAATGACAGGAAGATACGACTGGCCGTATCTTCCTGTTATTGATAGTTATAAAGAGTAATAAAAATTATTGTCTTGTCAGGTGCCTGTATTTAAGCCGGTGCGGCTGGTCTGCCGCAGCGCCGAGGCGTTTCTTTCTGTCAGCTTCATATTCCGAATAGTTCCCCTCGAACCAGACCACATTGCTGTCGCCTTCGAAGGCGAGCATATGGGTGGCGATACGGTCGAGGAACCACCTGTCATGGCTGATGACAACGGCGCATCCTGCAAAATTCTCAAGCGCCTCTTCAAGCGCGCGCATCGTGTTTACATCAAGGTCGTTGGTTGGCTCGTCAAGCAGAAGGACATTGCATTCGTCTTTGAGCATGCGGGCAAGATGGACGCGGTTGCGTTCTCCGCCTGAGAGCATCGAAACTTTTTTCTGCTGGTCGCTGCCTGAAAAATTGAAGCGCGCCACATAAGCGCGTGAATTTACCTGCCTCTTGCCTAACTGAACTACATCATGGCCGTCTGAGATTATCTCCCAGATGCTCTTTTTCGGGTCAAGGTCGTCGCGGCTCTGGTCTACGTATGCGAGCTTCACCGTCTCTCCTGTTTTAAAAGTGCCTGAATCAGGTTTTTCCTGTCCGGTTATCATGCGGAAGAGGGTGGTTTTTCCGGCGCCGTTCGGCCCGATTATTCCCACTATACCACCGGGCGGCAGGGAGAAGGTCATTCCTTCCATGAGAATATTGTCGCCGTATGCCTTGCTCACATTATTTGCCTCAATGACCACATCGCCGAGACGCGGGCCGGGCGGGATATATATCTCAAGGTCTTTTGCGCTTTTTTCGCTATCCTGGGCAAGGAGCTGCTCATATGAGGTGATACGCGCCTTTGCCTTTGCATGCCGCCCTTTGGGAGACATGCGTATCCACTCAAGCTCGCGCTGGAGCGTCTTCTGGCGGTCGCTCTCGGTCTTCTCTTCCTGCTGAAGACGGTTCCCTTTCTGTTCCAGCCATGAAGAGTAATTACCCTTCCACGGTATTCCCTGTCCTCTGTCGAGTTCGAGTATCCAGCCTGCGACATTATCAAGAAAATACCGGTCATGGGTCACTGCTATGATGGTTCCGGCATAGCTCTGCAGATGGTGCTCAAGCCATGCGACGGTCTCTGCGTCAAGGTGGTTTGTGGGCTCGTCAAGGAGAAGTATGTCAGGCTTTTTAAGCAGGAGCCTGCACAGCGCCACGCGGCGCTTTTCTCCGCCGGAGAGGACTTTTACTGGCGTATCTCCGGAAGGGCAGCGCAGGGCATCCATCGCCATCTCAAGGCGTGAATCCAGATCCCAGGCATCAAGCGCATCGAGTCTCTCCTGCACCTTCCCCTGACGCTCGATAAGTTTGTTCATCTCATCGTCAGACATCGGCTCTGCGAACTTCTCATTTATGAGGTTGTATTCATTAAGCGCGTCTACAGTCTCCTGAACTCCTTCCTCAACTATCTGCCTGACCGTTTTGCTTTCATCGATATTCGGCTCCTGCTCGAGAAAGCCGATGGTGTGCCCCGGCGAGAGAACTGTCTCGCCGTTGAACTCCTTGTCTACCCCGGCAAGTATGCGGAGAAGGGAGCTTTTCCCTGACCCGTTAAGGCCGATGACGCCTATCTTTGCACCGTAGAAGTAGGAGAGATAGATATCTTTTAAGACAGCTTTTTTCTCATGAAACTTGCTTACCCCGATCATGGAGTAAATTACTTTATTAGGCTCGTTGCTCATCTTGTTTTATTTCCTTTCTTTAGGTTGCTGCATATAAAAATTTTGCGGTTTTGAAGTATAGCATAATGAAGTATAAACGTAAAAAAAGCAGGCTGCATTTTATTGCAGCCTGCTTTTGAGTTTGAAAGATCTACAAACTTATATCTTTTTGATGTTTGTTGCTTTCGGGCCTTTGTCGCCTTTTTCTACTTCAAAGGTTACCTGATCGCCTTCTGACAAGCTCTTGAATCCTTCGCCTACGATCTCTGAGTAGTGAGCAAAGACATCTGTTCCGTTTTCCTGGGTGATGAAACCGAAGCCTTTGGACTCGTTAAACCATTTTACAGTTCCTTTTGGCATGTAGCATACCTCCTTATAAATTTTTGAAGCTTAAGGTAGGTATGTCATCGTAAACCGTAAAGTCGTTGCTTTTCGAGGCTTAAAAATAACGATTACTTCCTTAATCTTCTTAAAAGAATTTACATAATTATCAAAAAATAGTCAAGAATAATCTTGTAATAATGATATTGCGTTTCAGGCAATCCTCTATTACAGTATCCCGACGATCTCTATGTCAAAATTAAGCGTTTTTCCGGCAAGCGGATGGTTAAAGTCCATCACTACGGTATCTTTTTTGACTTCCTTAACTGTTACGATCACTGTCTGTCCTTCCGGGCTTATGGCCTGAAGGGTCATTCCCGGCGCTGGAACTATAGTAGCAGGCAGCTCTGTAAGCGGCATCTCCTGAATTGCATCCGGATCTACTTCCCCGTATCCGTCAGCCGGGCTTAACTTGAATGATTTTTTTTCTCCGAGTTTCATGCCTTTAATCGCATCTTCAAATCCCGGAACTACCTGGTTGTCTCCGACCTTGAATTCAAAAGGTTCATTATCTATTGATCTGTCAATGACCTTGTCATCAACTGTCAGCGTGTAAAGAACCTTTACCGTATTGCCGTCTGCAACCTCGGCGGCCTTCTGTACCGTTTCCTCAGCAGAAACGGCAATACATCCAAAAATCGTTAAAAATACTGCCAGTATGGCTACTAATGGTGTTCTCTTCATGATATCTGAAAATCTCCTTGGATTTATATTGAAGTTAAGGGATACACCTTCCGATAATCTTCAGTAATTAGAGTGACATAAACAGGTGTAATTATCAAGACAGGTGTTTTATGCCTAAGCAATTAACAAGGTGCGTATGATACTATAATGAGCATTTCGCAGTTATCAATATCTTTATCTATTTCACTTGAACTGAGGGGTTAATATCATGCATGAAATGATTATGTGGCTGGTCGATACTATCGGCGTCATGGGCTATCCCGGCATCTTTTTGCTCATGGCTATGGAGAGCTCTATCATTCCAGTTCCGAGTGAGCTTGTGATGCCGCCTGCAGGATACCTTGCCCAACAGGGAGAGATGAATATCTGGATCGCTATCTTCTGGGGTACGGCAGGGAGCCTTGTGGGCGCTTACGCGAACTATTTCGCATCCCACTATTTAGGCAGGCCGCTTCTGCTGAAGTACGGCAAGTACGTCTGGATCACTGAAGAAAAATTTGCCAAGGTTGAAAAGTATTTCCATGAACACGGAGAGATATCAACTTTCATAGGAAGATTGCTGCCAGTGGTGAGACACCTGATTTCGCTTCCTGCCGGACTTGCAGGGATGAACCACTTCAAGTTCACTCTTTACACTCTCATGGGCGCGGGCATCTGGGTGACTATTCTGACCTTCATCGGCTATTTCTTAGGCGCAAATCAGGATCTGATCATGCAATATTCCCATCAGGCTTTGGCAGGTGTAGTAATCGTCAGCGCTGTTATCATCTACTTTTACATCAGGTCGCATAAAAAGAAGAGCGCCGGTGCAGTTAGGGATTAAGAAGAAGAAGGCTTACTGATCAAACTTTATCGCCTTGCGCACATCATTCATCGTCTTGTCAGAGACCTTCTTTGCTTTCTCAGTGCCTGCTGAAATAACCTCTTTAATATATTCCGGCTTCCCGATCAGTTCCTTTCTCTTCTCCCATATCGGTTCAAGCACCTTAAAGAGGTTTTTGATCAGAACCTTTTTGCAGTCGATGCAGCCGATGCCTGCGGTCCTGCATCCTTCGGCAACTTCGTCCTGTTCCTCTTTGGTTGAGAATATCTTGTGGAGCTGAAACACAGGTGAAAGTTCAGGGTCGCCAGCGTCCGTGCGCCTTTGCCTCTGCGGGTCTGTCATCATCGTCCGTATCTTTTTATCAACGTCTTCAGGAGTGTCTGACAGATAGACGCAGTTATCGTATGACTTGCTCATCTTCCTGCCGTCAACACCGGGGACTTTCGGGAACTTTGTCAGCAGTCCTTCAGGCTCGGGAAAGACATCACCGTAAAAGGTATTAAACCTCCTGCATATCTCTCTCGTCATTTCAAGGTGCGGCATCTGGTCTATGCCTACCGGAACGTAATCTGCCTTGTACATGAGTATGTCAGCAGCCTGCAGAAGCGGATATCCGAGGAATCCATAGGTGTTCAGGTCTTTATCTTTAATCTCAAACTGCTTCTCTTTATATGACGGCACGCGCTCAAGCCATCCAAGAGGCGTTATCATTGAAAGGATTAGATGGAGCTCCGCGTGTTCAGGAAGGCTTGACTGCAGGAATATGGTTGACTTTTCAGGGTCAAGCCCTGCGGCAAGCATGTTTATAAGGACGTCATTTACATTCTCTCTTATTGACGAAGTGTCTGCGTACTGGCTTGTAAGCGCGTGCCAGTCCGCAACAAAGTAGAAGCAGTCGTACTCATCCTGAAGCCTTACCCAGTTCTGAAGCGCTCCTACAAGATTTCCGATATGCAGTTTACCACTCGGCTGCACCCCGCTCAATACACGTTTTTTTACAGACATAGGCTCACCTTTCTAAAGAAGTATAGATAAAAAAAAGTTAACAATAGGTTCGACAAAGAACCTTGTCATCCCTGTTGAAATAAGCAGAATGAGTATTAAAAAACCAAAGGGCTCGATCCTGCTGTATGCCATCGCCTGTTTGTGCGGCAGAAGCCCTACAAGCACCCTGCCTCCGTCAAGAGGCGGCACAGGTATCATATTAAAGACAGCAAGGACGACATTAAATATTACACTCGCCTGAAGCATCATGCTCATAGGTTTGAAGAATGCTGTGCCTGCCCCGCCAAGCAGGGCGTACAGGGGAAATACTATAAACTTGATGGCTATCATGCTTAAAACTGCAAGGAGGATGTTTGATACAGGCCCGGCAGCGGCTGAGAGGGCCATGTCACGCTTGGGGTCTTTGAAATTATTCGGGTTGATAGGCACCGGCTTTGCGTATCCGAACATGAACTGTCCGTGCGTCAGCACCAGCAGCATGATAGGCATCAGCACTGTCCCTACAGGGTCTATGTGAGCGAGCGGGTTCAGCGTCAGCCTTCCTGTGAACTTTGCGGTCGGGTCACCGAGCTTGTCTGCCACAAAGCCGTGAGATGCCTCATGGAATGTGATGGCAAAAAGGATAGGCAGAGCTGATACAGTTATCTGTTTGAGTATTGACGGATCCAAGATATATAACCTTTCTAAAAGAGTTTAGAATAATAACATTCTGACCGCCTAAAGTGAAACGGCTTTAATGTTTACTGCGCGCTATTCTCCTGATTCTGGAATTTTTCTTGCGGCAACTTGTATAATTTAAGGCTTTCAAATAATGAGATGAGCAGGTTAAAGAGGAGATACCATGAATGTCACAGTTAACAACAAAAAACTTAACAATTGGATAAAGGAAGTGTCGGATCTGTGTAAGCCCGACGATATATATATATGCAACGGTTCCAGGGAAGAGTACGACCTTATGATAAATAAACTTCTCAAGAGCGGCATTGCCATACCTCTTAAGAAGCGTCCTCACAGTTTTCTCTTCAGGTCTGACCCGAGCGATGTGGCGCGTGTTGAGGACAACACATATATCAGCACAACCCTGCAGGAGGAAGCCGGCCCCACGAACAACTGGATGCCTCCGGCTGAATTGAAAAAGATCATGCTCGGCCTTTACAACGGTTGCATGAAGGGACGCACAATGTATGTCATACCTTTTTCCATGGGGCCGATCGGTTCTCCGATATCGCACATCGGAATTGAGATCTCAGACAGCCCATACGTTGTCATCAATATGCATATCATGACTCGCGTAAGCTCCAGAGTGCTTGACCTGTTAGGCACAGACGGCGACTTCATACCATGCCTTCATTCGATTGGCGCGCCGCTTGCGGAAGGGCAGGAAGACAGCAAGTGGCCGTGCGCTCCGATAGAGAAGAAGTACATCAGCCATTTCCCTGAAGAGAACCTTATCTGGTCTTACGGCTCAGGCTACGGCGGAAACGCACTGCTTGGGAAGAAGTGCCTCGCGCTCCGCATAGCATCTGCCATGGCAAGGCGTGAAGGCTGGATGGCAGAGCATATGCTCATACTCCGCCTGACGAACCCGAATGGCAAGCAGTACCATATCGCGGCAGCTTTCCCTTCTGCCTGCGGCAAGACCAACCTTGCAATGATGCAGCCTTCGGTTCCCGGCTGGAAATGTGAATGTATCGGCGATGATATCGCATGGATGAAGGTCGGGCTGGATGGACGTCTTCATGCTATAAATCCTGAGAATGGCTTCTTCGGTGTTGCGCCCGGAACATCATACAGCACAAACCCTATGGCTATGGATTCGATAAAGGAGAATGTTATCTTCACCAACTGCGCGCTCACAGATGACGGTGATGTATGGTGGGAGGGCATGGACGGCGATGAGCCTGCGCACGCGATAGACTGGAAGGGGAAAGACTGGACACCTGACAGCCCGACAGATGCAGCTCATGCGAATGCGCGCTTCACCGCTCCCGCGTCTAACTGCCCTGTGATATGTAAGGACTGGGAAAAGCCTGAGGGCGTTCCCATTGATATCTTTATATTCGGCGGCCGCCGCAGCACTGTTGTGCCGTTGGTATACGAGGCATTCAACTGGGATCACGGCGTATTTCTCGGTTCCACCGCAGCCTCTGAGACGACCGCTGCCAATATCGGCGCGCTTGGAAATCTCAGGCGCGACCCTTTTGCAATGACGCCGTTCTGCGGATACAACATGGGCGACTATTTCAAACACTGGCTTGATATGGGCGACAAGCTCGGTGATAAAGCGCCGAGGGTCTTTTATGTTAACTGGTTCAGAAAGAGCGATGAAGGTAAATTCCTATGGCCCGGCTTCAGCGACAACAGCCGCGTGCTCAAATGGATGTGCGACCGTGTTGACGGAAATGCAGGAGCGCAGAAGGCCTCAATCGGCCTGCTGCCGAATGAAGGCGACCTTGACACTAAAGGACTTGATATATCTCCTGATAAGATCAGAGAGATAATGAGCGTTGATACAGATGCGTGGAAGGCCGAGATCCCTGATATTGAAAGTCACTTCGCTAAATTCGGCAATCGCCTGCCTGAGAGGCTGAAGAAGCAGCTTGAGGAATTCAAGAATCGGCTGGGGTGATTTTACTTTACCGGATACAGTTTTAAAGCAGTCGCGCCTTTGATATTTTCAAAATCCTTATCAAGGGTTAAGAGATATGACTTGTTAGTGTTTGCGATAACAGCTATAAAGCAATCGGCAAGTCCTATTGTCTTACCCTTTTTGTGCAGGGTGTAGGAAAGCGTTCCTGCCTTTTCCCATAGAGTTACATCTTCATGGAAAAAATCAAATACGTGCAGGAAGTCTTTTAACACTGCCAGTTCCTTATCTGATTTTGCGCCCTGTATCAACTCGGCAAGAATTATGCCGATACAGCATATCCTGTTACCATCTATCAGGTCTCTGATTATTCTGTGATAAGGCTCCTTATTCTTGAAAAACTCGATCCATGCGGAAGTGTCAACCAATACTTTATCCAAGTCTCTTATCCTTATGCCTGAGTTCAGAAGCTGACTTTGAAAATTCCATCTTGCCGGCCATTGCCTTGATCTTCTCTTTCTTTTTCATCCTGATCTCGTCTTTTATGGCCTCTATGACTGCGCCGGTTTTGCTTTTAGCCTTGAGCTCTGACATAAGCTCGTCCAGCAGATCATTAGGCAGTGTTATGGTCATTCTTGACATGATAAACCTCCATAAATATTAAGCATGATAAATTTTAACATTTTCATGCTGTCTGTGCAAACAATAAATCGGATTGATTCTTACTAAACCCTGCGTTGTCTGATTGCTTCATAAAGTATAACAGCGGTTGCGGCTGAAAGGTTAAGCAAACTTTTTCACACCGGCTTTCTTTGCGGCCTTTTGTAAATTTTCGTCAAGCGTCGCCAATGGTATGCCCCGGCGCAATGCCAACTCAAGGTAGGATGCATCATAAGCAGACAACTTGTATCGCCTTGCTAATTGCAGGGTATCAGACAGCGCGTGTGAGAACGTGGCCGCATCCACCTCAATATCAACGCCTTCCAGCATCTCAAGAAATGTGCCGCTACGCGCTTCTGTCACCAGGCCTTTTGCTTCCGCCCTGGCAATGACGTTTGCCACCTCAAGCCCCCATGTTGCTGGTACAATGGCGTTGTCTTGTTTCATCGCATCAAGCACCTTGCCAGCATAGGCAAGTTCTTGAGGTTTGCCATCACCAAAAAACCAGCGCATGGTAACAGAGTTATCCAGGACAAAACTCATGCGCGCCCCTCCTCGATGAGCGCCTTGATATTCACGCCACGCACCGGATCGGCTAACATGAATGCCTTAAGCTTTTCCGCTGCCGCAACTTTGTCCTTCACCCTCGCGCCTATGCTGGGCACCAGATCCGCAATAGCTTCTCCACGATTGGTGATGGTAAAGCTCTTGCCGGATTTGACCTGCCGCAGTAATTCAGGGAGCTTGGTTTTCGCTTCATACGAACCAATTTCAATCTTCATGATCTTCTCCTGCAATGTGGATTTACTCTATAGACCAGTATATAGACCAGCCTGATAAAAAAGCAAGTGGGGATTGCCTAAATGTCAATAGTCAAGTCTGACCCTGTTCTTCTGCTGTTCGTCCTATTTTTATTCTTAATTTTTATTCTGCTTAGATGAAAAATATAAAGCTATTGTGGGGATCACTACAAAAATAAGCGGTGGAATAGTCCAGAACCATATATCAACTTCACTACGATAAACAGGGCTTGCCCCTATGATATTCTCAAATATAATATCTGGAATTGCTGAGAGAAAAATAAATAAATACGCTCCTAAGTTATAGCCAATATATGTACCTATCAAGTAAACCTCTACCACAAAAGATGAAGATATAATTCCCCATGCTTTCCAGCTACTAAGTCCTTTCCTCATCAATATGACGGTCAATATTATTCCCCATACAGGAAAGGCAAGCTCTATAAAGCTGAACATTACAGATATTATTATTAATATTTTATCCATGCTTACTTTCCCGTGCGTTGCCTGATCGCTTCGTAAAGTATCACAGCAGTTGCGGCTGAAAGATTTAGTGAATCTGTCTCGCCTTTCATCGGGATCATGACCTTCATATCCGCCGCGTTCAGCAGTGCGTTATGCAGGCCTTCATGCTCGCTTCCCATCACGATGGCGCAGGCTTTGTTCAGGTCAGCGTCAAAGTAGATCGTTTCTGCATCGGGCGTGGCTGCTATCATGCTTATCTTCTTATCTTTAAGCCATTGGATTGTTTCTTCAGTTGTTGATTCGACTACCGCTACGGTAAAGAGGGCGCCCGTGCTTGCCCTGACGACATTCGGGTTATAGATATCAGTGCTCTTTCCGCATACGATAACGCCGTCAACTCCTGCTGCATCAGCAGAGCGCAGTATCGCTCCGAGGTTGCCGGGTTTTTCCGCACCTTCGACAACGATTAAGAGGGGAGGATTACTTAACGAAATATCACCAAATTTCTTTTTATCTTGACGTGCAACTGCAAGAATGCCGGATGAACCTTCTCTGTAGACCATCTTTTGAAATACCTTTGCGGTAACAGGTATAAGCTCAGCGCCTTTGTTTAAAGCAGCCTCAACTATTCTGCCTGCCTCATCATCTCTAAAGTGCTCTTCACAATAAAATAGTCTGTAGAGCGCAGTGCCGCCTTTGATAGCGAGTTGTAACTCTCTTGCGCCTTCGATGAGAAATAGCCCGGTCTCTTCACGGTGCTTTCTTTCATTCAGCTTAACAGCATCCATGACCTTCGGGTTCTTCAGGCTCGTTATGATCTCCATTACTTTGATGACCACCTTGCATAGCATCCGCAGGGCAGAAGCCTTCCTGATCCTGACTCAGTGATAATCATCTCCGCGCCTGATGATATCCCTCCAGCTTTTTTCATCATATCATCCACAAGGTTTTGCAATACTATCGGAGTGAATCCGGAAGAGTGGCAGCTCAGCAAAACAAATAGAGGGTTGTCGCTTAATATCTCCCTACAGTCGCGCAGCAGTTTCGGCAGGTCATCCTCTATCTTCCAGACCTCTCCTTTATTCCCGCGTCCGAATGATGGAGGGTCAAGTATGATAGCGTCATATCTCTTGCCCCTGCGGATCTCTTTGCTGATGAACTTTGTCACATCATCAACTATCCAGCGTATTGAACGATCGCCTAAACCTGAAAGAGCCGCATTCTCTCTTCCCCAATCCACAATACCTTTGGCAGCGTCTAAATGACAGACATTCGCGCCTGCTGACGCGGCAGCCAGCGTGCTTCCGCCTGTGTATGCAAAAAGGTTCAATACATTGATTTCTCTATCTGCTCTTTTTATATTTTCTGTAATCCATTTCCAGCTATCTTTCTGCTCAGGGAAAATTCCGAGATGTCCGAAGCCTGTGGGCTTTATGATGAATCTGTAGCCTTCATATTCTATCTCCCACTTTTCAGGCAGGCGGCGGTTGAACTTCCACTTGCCTCCTCCTGACGAACTCCTGATATAGACGGCATCTGCCTCATTCCATTTATTTTCAGGCAGTGAAGGCAGCCAGACAGATTGTGGAGAGGGACGGACCAGCAGGTGTTGGCCAACGCGCTCCAGCTTGTTGCCGCTGCCCGAATCAAGGAGCTGATAGTCAGAATGTTCTGATAGTTTTTTCATTTTATAATTATAACAATTTAATTTATTTACTATGTTAATATTTCTTGCAGTATAAATTCTTAAGGTAAAGGACACAGTTATGCCGGATAAGATACATAAAAAGACGCTTGTCAATGTGCTGGGAGTCGTGTATGTCCACTATAAATCAAGTGACAACGGCGACATCTACTTGACCAGGTTTGCGAGAGAGCATGAGGAGCATCTGGATATACGGAACTGGTATGAAAAGGGGTGGTTCAATAAATACAAAACAAGACTCAAAGGCACAGGTTCTGTATTCAAGCTCCCTACAAAAAAAGTGAACGGCAAGAGCATTGACCTTGTTGTCAAGAATTGCCGTGTAGGCGAGGATGTGCCTTTTAATACTCATACACTGCAGGAATTCTGCGACGCTGAATTCAACAGCCCGTGGGAGGAGTTCTCTCTTGTCATGGAGATGCGTGAAGGCAGATTCGGCCCGCAAGATTTGAAGATAAAGACCCAGCATCCGCTTGCGATATATGTGCCGCCGGAAAAGATGCAGATATGGCAGAGCGGGAGGTCCAAGGCAAAGATAAACCGGATAAGGGCGAAACACCCCGGCATTGACCTCGACATATTAAAACAGTACAAACTTATTTATGGATGGATAGAGGGCTACAATATCCCTGAAATCTTTGAGCATATAGATGTCAGCCATGATGAGCTTATTCATCATATTAAAGCGCTTGATGCGGCGGTTACCGCGGACCTTAATAAGAAGGGATATCTGGTAGCTGACATGAAGCCCGAGCATATCATAATCAGCGTAAATGATACTGAACTGATCAAGGACATGGGAAAGGCAAAGGATCAGATTGAGCGGCTTTATGATCTTGTCAGCATCAAGAACTATTCAGTGGTTGACTATGAACTTCTTTTACCTACTCCTGAACATGAGGCTGAAGTAAAACAATTCAGAAGGCATTCCTATCTTGATGACCAGAGGGACCGTTTTACCCCGACGCCTCTGCCTGTGCATCTGTCGAAGATGGAGGTAATGGGAGTGCCTTATATTTACGGCCATGCGGAGAGCACCGGAGGGCATCTCTGGGTTGTCGGCAGCAATGCCCGTCTCTTCGACTATTTTCTGCCGGAAAGGTGGAGGAAGACCCCGTCCATAAGATTGTCCGATACACAGGAAGTTTATTATACGCTTACAAAGGACAATATACATCTTGTATGGGAGACCTCAAGGGTCGGCGAGATGCCGAGAGAAGATGAGGAAGGATACAACCCCAAGATACGCGAGTTCGGCATAAACAGCCCGTTTGAAGAGTTTGCCATTGCCCATGAATTGAATAAGCTCGGCATACCCTGTGTCTATGTGAGGGCTATCTATATGACAGGCAGCTCAAAGATAGAGTCATCATCAGACACGAGGCGCTATGAATCTCACAAGAATATTTTCGACCCTGAAGGCAATCCTGTTTTGCAGGAAGACCGTAATTACATCACCATCCGCGGTTATTATAACGGCCCTGACGATTGGGTGGCAGAGCAGACAGGCCCGTTATTTGAGCCTATAGATCTGAGAAAAGCTTCTGTAAAGGGCATTCTTAATGAAGCGCAATGCAGGGTGCTTCTGGAACAGGTCAAAGACGATCTCTGGAACGTGAACTATGACGGGTCATTATTAAAACTTGATGACCTGCTGCTCGCCATCAATGATAAGGGAGAGGTTGTTAAAGGAGCATCAGGCAGCACGTTAGTCCTCATCTGCAATTTCGAACATATATGGAAGCGCAAGTGAGGCCTGAGTTCAATCACAAAGTGCGCTTTTAGTTACGGTATTGACTTACAGAAGTATGGTGCTATACTTGAAATATCCTTAAGTTGAAGTGGATGTACCGGATACACAATGATTCATCCTTATCATAATAAACTGTCAAGCATAAAGGAGGAAAATTATGAAACTGAGGAATTTTGCAGCAGTGTTGTGCGCCACTTTTTTAATAGCCGCTTTTTTCGCCTTCGGATCACAGGCTGAGGAGAAGAAGGCCGGCAACACACTGAAGGGGACGGTACAGGACGCTTCAGGACAAAAGATCGGGAACGCATCTGTCTACCTTATCCCTTCGGCTGATGTTGAGGCGATGGGAAAGACCGCGCTTGAAGTGAAGCAGAACTCTCCCAATGATGAGCCTCTTGAGGATAACCTCTCCGCGAATATCGACAAGTATATAAACGGTTCCACTGACAAAAAGGGCCGTTTCACAATAACCGGTATTCCGGACGGCAAGTACTTTATCTTTGTCATGCCTTCCGAGAAGACATACCTTCCGGGCGGAGACAAGTCGAACGAGGCCATGACAACTGCCGATTTTGCCGGCAAAGATATAACTATCCTTGTCTCCGGCAGTGTCCCGGAAAACGCGGTTTATGTAGGATCATCAAAGTGCATCACCTGCCATTCCGCGTTTAAGACCGAGAAGAAGACCCTTCACAAACTCGGCATAAGCGTTATAGGAAAGCCGGGCAAGCTTCAGGACTATTCAAGGTTCCCGAACTTCAATGACGGGCTGAACAGGCTCATCGCCGGCACAAAGTTCTACTTCTACGGTTTTGATAAGGAGAGGGGCTTTGACAAATATATGATCTCTGAAAAGATGCCCGAGGATACCGCTTCAGTAAACTTTACGGCAACTTTCTTTAAAGACAGCGACGGCATGCTTAAATTCAGAACCGAGAATATGAAGGATGCTTCAGACACGGCAAGGACATATACGGTCGAGATGACCTACGGCGGCGGCCTCTACAAACAGAGATACCTCTACAGGTCAGGCGATTATCTCTTCCCATTTGTCCAGTTCAATTCAAATGGGGACGAGAGTTTTGCCGACAGGACGAGAAAACCCTTCAGGGATTACCACGCCGACTGGCTCTTTAACGCGGAGACTATGAAGCTGACCGACCCTCCGAAGAAGAAATCTTTTGAAGTGGAGTGCGCTTCCTGCCACTTCACAGGGTACAGCCTCACGCCGACTGTCGCGGGCGACTATGTTGCCGGCGCTGTGAACGACCCCAACGGCGAAGCTGACATTGACGGCGACGGGACGCCGAACGAGCTGAATATAGGCTGCGAGGTCTGCCATGGGCCCGGCTCAGAGCACGTAAAGGCCCCGAAGGCGAAAAAGGCATCAACCATTGTAAGCCCGCGCAAGCTTGCGCCTGAACGGGCTTCGGTTATCTGCGAGCAGTGCCACAGCAGGCCGCAGGGGAACCTGAAGAACGACCAGCCGGTAAGCAAGGACAATAAGATGATGACTCCTGGAACGAGCAGGAACGAGTTTCTCGTCAACTTCACGAGCAGGGAAGACGCCTCGCAGAAAGATTTCTGGCCTGACGGCATCCACTCCAAGTCCCACCACCAGCAGGGTACGGACTTCATTAAGTCTAAAAAGTACAGGAACGGAAACCACATCATGATATGTGTTGACTGCCATGATCCTCACGGAGTCACTGAGGTTAAACACCAGTTGAAGGCAGAGGTGAGAGATGAAAACAACTCTCTCTGCACCGGCTGTCATAAGGATAAATCTGACATAAAGGCGCACACCAAAGACAAGGTGAAAGAAGAGCACAGCAACATCTACTGCATCGACTGCCATAACACAAAGACGATGGTGACAGGCGCGGGCTTTGGAAAGGGCCTTGTGCGTAAGGACGGAAAGAATTACTGGGTCAATGACATTACGTCACATATCTTCGATGTGCCGAGGAAGGACAACGCCGGGGTTAAAGGCATAGACCCTGGAAAAGCAATGCCGGTTCCGTACACCAATGCCTGCGGCGAATGCCATGATGTAGAAGGGCTATAAACTTTTTAAATTCGGGAAGGGGCGGGGAAACCCGCTCCTTTTTCTTTTAAGCCTGTTCCGTCTTCTTCATGACGCAGAGGTTCTTGCCTATCTCAAGCTCTTTCTTCTTTGCTTCGTCAGGTGAAATGATGCCGAGGTTCGCCTTTCTCATCTCCTGATAGCTTTCAGGATTTTTCGGCAGGCTCTCCAGGATGTACATTATGAACTCTCTGTCATCCGTAAGGCTGAAGAGCTTGCTGTCGCGTCTTGCTTCGCCCAATGTGAGCGAGACGATATTGCTTTCGCCCTGCTCCTTGATGGAGTCAGCATGTGACGGCAGGATGATTATATCGTCGCCAAGACTTTTGAGCTTATTAAAGAGCGTATTGTAAAGCATGCCTGCCCATTCCTCAGCCTTGCCACCAAGGTCAGGGCGCCCCATGTCAGTCTTCATTATCGTATCGCCTGTGAAAAGATATTTGCCGTTTAAGAGCAGGCTTGTTATCCCGGGAGTGTGGCCGGGCGTGTGTATCGCAAAGAAATTGTTATCACCTGATATTATCTCCATGCCGTCTGTAAGCGGCTCGAATTTAAATGTCGCTCCTTCGGCATCTATGGGATTCATGAAGAACTTCGCCCCGGCCTTTTGCGCAAGATCCCTTGCGCCTGATATATGGTCTGCGTGAAGGTGAGTGTCAATTACATGCGTGATCTTTGCGCCCAGCGAATCAGCGAAGGCGATTATCTTTTCAATATGCCTTCCCGGGTCTATGACAACTGCCTCATTGCCGGAGACTGTCATATGACACATGCAGCCTCTTGAAGTCCTGTATATCTGATAAATGACCGGCGCGTCCGATGCCTTGTGTATCTCGTAGTATTCGCTCCACGCGTCCATGCCGCCCTCAAGGTTCACGGCATTGAAGCCTTTCCCGGTAAGAAGTTCCGCCTCATAAAGCGATGAATCGCCGTGCGCGCAGACCGCGATTATCTCCTTGTCTTTCGGAAAACGATTCAAGTGGCGGGTTTCTTCACCGACAAAATCTATCTGAGGTATATTCAGCACAGGGAAATCTTCCTTGCCCTCAATCCGCCATGCCTTGAATTCGTCTTCATTCCTGAGGTCAAAGAGAAACTCGACCTTCAGTTCATCAAGGCGCTTCTTAAGCTCAGCAGGGGATATGCTCTTCGTATCTGACATCGCATGCTCCTTTTCTCAAGTGTTAAAATTGTTGGTTTCTTTTCTTATTATATATCAGTGATGATGCGCTTGAGCTTTTCAGAATGATGAAGTGACGCCGCCTTAACCAGTTGTTCCGCTGCCGATAAGAGGCAGTATCTTCTCAACCTTGAAATGCACGAGATGCTTCGGGCCTTTTGCCTTGTCCTCCTCAGGCGTGAGGCTGCCTCTCGTCATCTTTGCAATGAGCGGTGACTCTGTCTCTTCCTTTATCTTCTTCAGGTAAAGCCTGATCCCGCTGTAACCGGGCGCGCTTTCGTGAAAGAGGAACATGGCATATGGATTGGATTGAAGATTATGGTGTGTCAGCTTCTGACGCATTAAGAAGGCGATGGTGCCGTCATCAAAAACATGCGGACGGCCGTAGATGGCTGCATTTACCTTTCCATCTGAATCAGCGGTAGAAAATACTCCTGTGCCCTTTGCATTTTCAAAATAGTTCTTCAGATCCATTTATATCACTCCTTTTAAGTATTTCATTCTTCTTTCTTCAGGCATTTTTTCTATTGCGTACCTGAGCATGGTGCGCGGCATTATCTTCAGATGGCTCTTGAGAAATCTTTCCGCGGCCTTTGTATCTCTCTTCCATATCTCACGCAGCATCCAGCCTGTCGCCTTATGTATCAGGTCTTCTTTATCCTGAAGAAGGAGTTCTGCCAGCTTCAGCGAGTCATCAAAATCATTCTCCCTGATGAAATAAAATGTTGCCATGACAGCGATCCTCCGCTTCCACAGGCTCTTTGATCTTGCAAGGTCATAGAGTATCTTTCTGTCGCGGTCATACAAATGACTGCCGATTATATTCGGTGAAGAAAGGTCTATCAGATCCCAGTTGTTTATATGCTTCGAATTTTTCAGGTAAAGCTTGAAGATATTTTCCCTGACCGCCTCATCTGATATTTTGTATAACGCTACAAGAGAGAGCAGGGCGAATAACCGCTCTTCGTGAAATTCTGATGACAGGAGTTTTACGCAATCATCGATCGTTATCCCGCGATGCTTATTTACCATTTTCCGAATCACCGGCACTCGCAACCCGAGGAATTTATCGCCTTCCGCGTATTCACCCTTGCCGGTCTTAAAATATCTCTGCGAATGCTCAGCGATGATCTTATCCCCGCAACAGCGTAATTCCTGCTGTATCTTTTTGACTGTCTCTGCGCTCATGGTTATCTCTTTGATGGCTGTGTTCTTAGCGGTCTTGAGGGATTATAACATGGGGTAATATCTGATTTTTTGTTCTTGCTAAATAAATCTTTTGTTTGATATGATTAAGCATGCTCGACAGAATAACTATAAATCCTGATATTTGCGAAGGCAAGCCTGTCATCAGAAATCTCCGCATCACTGTAGATTTTATCCTGAAACTCTTGGGCGATGCTTATGATGCTGATGAAATCGTCAAGAACTATCCGGAGCTTGAGAAGGAAGACGTATATCAAGCCGCAAAATACGGGGCATGGTTAGCCAGCGAGAAGACTATTGCCATTGCATGAAAATTTTGGCTGACCTGCATATCTCGCCCGAAACAGTTTTTTTCCTCAAAAGCCTTGGCCACGATACAGTCCGCGTAAATGAAATAATGCCGCCGACTTCCTCTGACAAAGAAATCGTTCAAGCTGCCATAACCAACAATAGAGTAGTTCTCACACAGGATCTGGATTTTTCAGAGATAATTGCTCTCTCCGGCAAAACCAAGCCTTCGCTCATTTCATTGAGGTTGTCTTCTTCACGCATCGAACATGTGAATTCTGTTTTGGATAAAATATTGCCCATGGTTATCTCTTTTATGGCTGTGTTCTTAGCGGTCTTGAGGAATTATAACATTAGGGGGTGAGTTTGGAGTTTTTGCATTTTTAATACTACATAACAATTTTATGACCACATACATTACACTTATAATCTATAAATTCTCCAAGATTAAATTTCGGTGAGAAATTTTCAGTATTTGTTCCAAAATATATTCTATTAGTATTTGTTGAGTCACATGGAACAGAATAATGAGTACACGCTGCAGAGGATGATCTAATATCAGTAAAACCTTTAAACATTTCAGAGTCTTTAGGTGGCTGCGATGGTGATTTATCTTCTACATATGTTCCATTACACCCATTATTTCTACACTTTGTGTCCATAACTTCCTCCTTTCATTAGAAAAACTTCAAAGTCTTCATCAATATAATATTTGCCTTGTTTGATTTTGATATCAGGTTTATTCCATTTTTCTTTTGACCAATTAATATGAGCTATGAATCTTAAAGGGTCAGAATTCTCAGCATTTATTATGAAATGTATTTTTATCATTCCTTCTTCATAATGCTTTGAGGGCACTCCTCTTTCTTCTGGGTTCATTATCCAAACATTCCAGAATATGTCATCTTCAATTTGATTTTCCGCTATCCAACTCATTAATGTATCATCCGGCAAGAATCCATAAAATCTTTTATTAACATTGTACACAGCTTCCTTTGTTTCATTAATGGCAAAGAAAATATCTAAGAAGTAAAATGATTTTGGAATAATATCAACCGGACTGTAATCTGGTAAATTATTTATTTCTCCAGACCATTTAACTTTTGAAGGGTGGTAGTATCTAGTGGGAGAAACCTCTCCGCTTCCATCTTCTGTTAAAAACTCGATTTTCTCTATCATAGCCTGCGCTTTCTTGGCAGTAGCATTGCCCTTATTATAAACATATAATCTTACGCTAAGGCCTGGCTTGAATAATGATAGTTCTTTGCCTTTATAAAGTTTAACTCCACGGTATGGATTAAACTTTAACTCATGAGTGTAAGGATAGCCTTTGTTTTCTTTATAAAAGAGTTTTAACTTAGGTTTTATCCAGAACTCTTTCGCACTAAATAAAAGAGCAATAAATGCAGTAATCGCGGTAAAAATCCCTCCAACAGCTCCAATTAATGAGGCATATTTATTAAGTATATCTAAATAAGTATTTTCTGATTCAAGCTCATCTATTTCCTTAGTAAGTGCTGTAGGTTCAGATGTATTAGGTGAAAGTGTTGTGATTTTAGATTCAACGGTATGAACAGAAAATACAAAAATGATTACTAAAATAAACGTTGTAATATTTTTCATATGCATTTCTCCTCAATTAACACAAACGCAATATTTGCTTTTGTCTCACATCAAAACCGACTAATGATAATACTTATATCTGTCAAAGACAAGCATTTTTTTACTTTTGCATTTTTTTACTTTTAGGAACTTTGTGAGAGTTATAAGACTCCTGTGATACAATAACTTCAAATGTCCAAATTAGGAATAAGCATATACAACATACTACTTGCTCTGTGGGTAAGGAGAGATTGCGATTGCGGATGGGAAGGGGTAAAATAAGGCATTAAAAGGAGGGCGTTATGGGAACTATCAGTAAAGAGCTTTCAGCGAAGATTAAATCTTTGCCGGACAATGAGAAGATTGAACTGGTGGATTCTATCCTGATGCAGCTCGATAAGCCAGACCCTGAAATTGACCGCATCTGGGCTGAAGAAGCTAAAAAAAGATGGGAAGCGTATAAGGCTGGTAAAGTAGAAACTGTTTCTTACGAACAGGTAATGAAAAAACATAGCGCCAGATGAAGGTTCGTTTCTTAAAACCTGCACAATCTGAAGTTGATGATGCAGTCGCATGGTATGATTCTCAGTCACGCAATCTCGGTACACAATTTTTGGATGATCTTGACCGCGCAGTCAGAAGAATTGTGGCGTATCCCCTATCAAACATAAAAATCGAAGAAGATATTCGGCGCTGTCTTTTATCAAGATTCCTATATGGCATAATCTACGGCATTGATTCTGAAACTGTTGTGGTTATCGCAGTTGCCCATCTGCACAGAGAGCCGAGATATTGGATTGACAGACTGCTTGATTCTAAGATCAAATGAAAATGTCCAGATTAAAAATACGCAGATACAACATACTGCTTGCTTTGTGGGTAAGGAGAAGATTGCCATTGCGAAGGGGAAGGGGTAAAATAAAGCAATTATACGATTCCATGATGTTCCTATGAGCGAAGGAGAGAAATGCTTACAAGAGAAGCCGTTAATGAAACTCTGAGAAAAAACAAACAAGACATTCAGTTGCAATTTCATGTTGTGCAGCTCGGGCTTTTCGGTTCATATCGGAGAGATGAGCAAAATGCCGGCAGCGACATTGACATCCTTGTTGAATTTGCAAGAGGGCATAAAGACCTTTTCAATTATCTTCATCTCAAAAACTACCTTGAGGAGATTTTAGGGACGAATGTTGATCTTGTTATGAAAGAAGCTGTCAAGCCGAAATTGAAGAATGCAATATTGGGGCAAGTCAGCTATGTCTGATGTGAAGCGCGATTATACTCTTTTTATTGATGACATCATTGAGGCGATTGAAAAAGTTGAGAGATAAGCCGGATTTAGAAATGTTCTTATACATGAATATTTTGGTATAGAGATAGAATCGGTCTGGGATACTGTGCAGAAAAATATATCTGTGCTGAAAAAACATATTCTGGATATGAAGGCGGATTATGAGCTGGCAACAGAAGATTGAGTTGGTGGATTCTATCCTGATGCAGCTCGATAAGCCAGACCCTGTAATTGACTGCAAATGGGCTGAAGAAGCAAAAAAAAGATGGGATGCGTATAAGGCGGGTAAAGTAGAAACTGTATCTTACGAAGAAGTAATGAGGAGGTAAAAAATGATAGAAGTAAAAGTGCCGATATCATCTGATGAGATTATTGAAGCTGTAAAAAAGATGAAAAAACATGAAAGAGAATCTTTCATAGAAGACTTACTTGCCGTGACCTCTCCTGATTATCTTAAAAGCGTCAAGGAGGCACGGGTTGACTACAAAGCTGGCAAGACTAAATCGCATAAAGAGATCTTCGGAGAATGAGCCACAAACTGGTCTATACCCGCAGGGCGGAAAAGGATATCAAGAAATTTGATCCTTCCATAAAACTTCATATCGGCAAAGCCATTCTGAAATTGCAGAACAATCCTTTTGAACATTCTGAAAAACTGACAGATCCTAAAATTGGAACCTACCGTTTTCGCATCGGTGATTACAGGGTCATTTTTGATATACAAGGTAAAGATATTGTTATCCTGAGAGTCGGCCACCGCAAGGAAATCTATAAGAGGCTTTAAACTTCAAATGTCCAGATTAAAAATAAGCATATACAACATACTGCTTGCATTGTGGGTCGGAGGGATGGCGATATTTACTTTCCTCATAACACCTGTCATATTCAAGGGCTTTGAACGCGATACAGCAAGCGCGATCGTGGACAAGCTCTTTCCTTTTTACTTTCCGTACAACCTGATCATCTCTCTAACTGCGCTGGTGAGCTTTCTTCTTGTCGCAAAATTTCAGACTGGCATCGCCAGACAATTATCCCTTGGACTGATCATAGCTGCCATCGTGATCAACGCCTTTATCACATTTAAGCTCTACCCTGACGTCAGGAAGGTAAAGGCAACGATAACCTCTTTTGAGCAGACATCTCCGGAGTCATTAGAAAGGAAGGAGTTCAGAAAACTTCACGGGATCAGCGCTGTCTTGAACCTTTTGCTGCTGATCGACGGCGTTACACTTATCGTTATCAACTCAGTACCGAGGGAATAGGCTTCAGGGATACGCTCCATTAATATTGTTTACATTATTAAGGATTGGTTTGGGATGTCTATCAGATTAAAACTTACTATCACATTTCTGCTCTTTGTCCTGGTACCTTCACTTTTTGGCAGCGTCCTGACCTTCACTAATTATAAAAAATCCCTGGAGACCGTTCGCCTTGCAAACGTGCGGGATATCGCAGCTTTTAAGGCGGACAAAATTGAAACATATTTTGCCGGGCTGAAGGCCAATTTAGAGCTCTCACAGGGCTATTACAACATCAGGAAAAATCTTCCCGTAATGATCCGCCTTGCCAAAGCTCCGGACAATCCGGAATTTGTTCTCTCCCGAAAAATACTCGATGCTCAATTGCAGCATATGCAGTCGGTCTTGTCCCTTTCCGATATTATGCTTGCCAATCCCATGGGCGAGATAGTTTACTCAAGCAATCCTGAACACAAACTGAAAGATTTTTTGGGCATGCTTCATGACCCGCAGCAAAAGGCCTTTGCGGAAGGGAAGAACAAGGTTTATTTTTCCGATATTTTTTTAGATAAAGCGCAAGGCAATAAGCCGTCAATGCTGGTTTCCGGCCCGGCCTTTGATCTTGACGGCGTTTTTATCGGGGTCATCGCTTTTGAGGTGGACATGAACTCCATTTATGAACTTATTCAGGATATAACGGGGCTTGGCAATACCGGTGAGGTTTTGCTCGGGAAGAGAATTGGAAACGAGGTGGTATATTTAAATCCATTGAGGCATGACCCGGCAGCTACTCTTAAGAGGACTATAAGTATCGGAGGGGAGCTTGGAGTCCCCATACAGGAGGCGGTGCAGGGCAGAAAAGGGGCCGGCCGGTTGATCGATTACAGTGGCAGGGAAGTTATAGCAGCCTGGCGGTATATGCCTTTCTTAGACTGGGGAATGGTCGCCAAGATCGATACTGAAGAAGCATTCGCCGATGTGACAAATCTGAGACGCATGGTGATCGTTGTTCTCTCATTCATTTTTTTACTGTGCGGCACTATCGCATTTTCAATCGCCCGGTCTATTTCCGCTCCAATTAAGACCCTCTCCAGGGGCGCGGAGATCGTGGGAAGCGGAAACCTGGACCATAAAGTCGGAACCGGACTGAAAGATGAAATAGGCCAGCTTTCAAGGGCATTCGATAGAATGACAGGGGATCTGAAGAAGATCACCGCATCGCGCGATGAATTGAACAGTGAGATCGCCGAACGCAAACGTGCGGAGCAGTTGCTGTTGGAAAGCGAAGGCCGCCTGAAGCGGGCACAGGAGATAGCTCACCTCGGAGGCTGGGAACTTGACCTTGTCAATAATAACCTTACATGGTCTGATGAGGTCTACAGGATATTCGGATTGCAGCCGCAGGAATTTGCCGCTACCTATGAGGCGTTCCTTGACGCGGTGCACCCTGATGACCGCGCGGCGGTGGACGAAGCTTATTCCGGTTCGCTCAGAGAAGGGAAAGATTCCTATGAGGTCGAGCACAGGGTGATACGGAAATATTCAGGCGAGATACGTTATGTCCACGAAAAATGCGGGCATGTCCGGGACGGCTCCGGCAGGGTTGTGCGTTCAGCGGGAATGGTGCATGACATCACTGAACGCAAGCTTGCGGAGGCAGCTGTCATACGCGCCAAGGAAGAGTGGGAGCGCACCTTCAACAGCGTGCCCGACCTTATCGCCATTTTAGACACTAAGCACAGGATCGTCAGGGTCAACAAGGCGATGGCCGAAAAGTTGGGACTCAATGCAGAACAGTGCATAGGCCTGCCATGTTACAAATATGTACACGGCTTGTCCGAACCTCCTGATTTCTGCCCTCATAAACATACCATGAAAGATTGCCGCCAGCATGTCAGAGAAGTTAATGAGCCCCGCCTTGGGGGCGATTTCCTGGTAAGCACAACACCGCTCTTGAACGAGAAGGGGGAAATGACCGGTTCAGTGCATGTGGCTCGCGACATCTCCGAGCGCAAGCGGGCTGAGGAGGCGATCAAAAAACTGAATGAGGACCTCAGGCATCATGTCCTGCAGCTTGAAGCCGCCAACAGGGAGCTTGAGGCCTTCAGCTATTCCGTGTCCCACGACCTGCGCTCTCCGCTCAGAAGCGTTGCCGGCTTCAGCCGGGCGCTGTTTGAAGACTATGCGGATAAACTCAATTCGGAGGGCAGGGATTTCCTTGAACGCATACTCGCCGCCACCCAGAAGATGGGACAGCTCATTGACGATCTGTTAAACCTCTCCCGCGTGTCGCGGTCGGAGATGAGGCGCGAAGAGGTGAACCTGAGCGGGCTTGCCGGAAATATTGCAGACATGCTCAGGAAGACGCATCCTGAACGGCAGGCGGAGTTCATCATCACCGAAGGCCTTGCAGCGCGCGGAGATGAGCATCTGCTGACTATCGTGCTGGAGAACCTTCTCGGCAACGCATGGAAGTTCACAGGTAAAAACCAGCGCGCGGTGATAGAATTCGGAGTTTACCACCCCTTTCACCCCCCTGCGTCCCCCCTTAATAAGGGGGGAATTAAAGAGGGGTCAGGAGGGGAGCAAGGGGTAGCAGGAAAGGACGTGTATTTTGTAAAGGACAACGGCGCGGGTTTTGATATGTCATACGCGGGCAAGATATTCAGCCCTTTCCAGCGGCTGCATTCTGTGAGTGAATTTCCAGGCACCGGCATCGGCCTTGCCACGGTGAAGCGGATCATAAACCGCCACGGCGGAAACGTCTGGATAGAGGCAGAGGCGGGGAAGGGAACTACGGTTTATTTTACGGTATAATAAAAAATATTTTTAAGGAGAATGAAATGAGATCAAAGATTATTCTTTTGGTGGAAGACAATCCTGATGACGTAAAACTGACGCTGAGGGCGCTTAAAAAAAACAAAATACTGAACGAAGTGATCGTCGCGGAGGACGGTGTCGAGGCGCTTGACTACCTTTTAGGAACGGGCAAATTTGCCGGGCGCGACACGTCGCTGCAGCCGCAGGTGATCCTGCTCGACCTTAAGATGCCGAGGATGGACGGGCTTGAAGTATTGCACCGCATACGGGCGGATGAAAGAACAAAACTTTTGCCCGTTGTGATCCTCACTACATCAAGCGAGGACAAAGACCGTATCGAGAGCTACAAGTTCGGGGCCAACAGCTACATTCGCAAGCCCGTGGACTTCAATCAATTTACAGATGCCGTTCAGCAGCTGGGGCTTTACTGGCTGGTGCTTAATGAAGGGCCGCAATAACCTATGAACAAACTACTCCACGTTTTAATTATCGAAGACTCGGAAGATGACGCCTTTCTTCTGCTTCGTGAGCTGAAGCGGGGCGGATATGAGCCTGTCTTTGAGCGGATAGAGACTGCCGCAGCCATGAAAGAGGCGCTTGATAAGAGGAGATGGGATGTCATCATCTCGGATTACAGCATGCCGCAATTCAGCGGGCTTGCTGCCCTGAACCTGCTTCAGGAGACCGGCCGGGACATCCCCTTCATTATTGTATCCGGCAAGATCGGCGAAGATGTCGCAGTTGAGGCGATGAAGGCCGGTGCGCACGATTATATTATAAAAGGCAATCTGGCAAGACTCCTTCCAGCCGTTGAACGGGAACTTCGGGAAGCTGAGATGCGCGGCGACCGGAAAAGGATAGAAGAAGACCGTGCGCTCCTTACGGCAGCGGCGGAATCAGCGCCTGACGCCATCATAATAACCGATGCAGCAGGGAAGATCCGGTATATGAACCCTGCCGTTGAACGCATAACAGGTTATTCAGAGGAAGAGGCTGTTGGAAATGACCTTCATATCTTCGACAGCGGCAGTAACGGCCAGGCTGTTTATGAGGCGGCCAGAGAAGCGATGGATCAGGGGCAGGCATGGAAAGGGCTGCTCATCAGTAAAAAGAAGGACGGCACAACGTATCATGAAGATTGCACGATCTCGCCGGTCAGGGATATTACGGGAAAGATATCCAACTATGTGCTGGTAAGGCGCGATGTGACGGATAAGCTCAGGCTTGAATCTATCGCAGAGGCGGTCAATACCATGAATAATATCGGATATGTTTTTTCCGGGATCAGGCATGAAATAGGCAATCCGGTAAATTCAATTAAGATGACGCTGAATGTCCTGAAGAAGAATATTGATAAATTCGGGAAGGAGAATATTCTGGAATACATCGGCCGGGCGCTCAGCGAGTCTTCGAGGATTGAATATCTCCTGAAGAGCCTCAGGAACTTCAATATGTTTGAAAGGCCTGAAATGCAGGATGTGGAGATAGGCCCATTTATGTATAATTTCTATTCATTGATCCTCGGTGATTCCATGAGCAAGGGGATCACCGTTACAAGGTCAGTATCAGAGGATGCCGGGGCTTTTTATGTGGACCCGAGGGCGCTGCAGCAGGTGCTTCTGAACATATTCACCAATGCAGTGGACGCATGCGAAGAGAGAGAGGCTCCGGCAATAGATATCAGCGTATCAAAGATACCGGACATGATACGCATACGCATAAAAGACAATGGAAAAGGTATGACTGCGGAAGAGCAGAAGGATCTCTTCAAGCCTTTTCATACAAGCAAGCGTCATGGGACAGGCCTCGGCCTTGTTATATGCAAAAAGATGCTCTCGAATATGAACTGTCTGATTGAGATACAGAGCATGAAAGGTACAGGCACGGCAACGGACATACTCATTCCTGAGAAAAAGCCGGAGTAAATGCAGTTACAGGCTATATTCAGCCTGAATTTTATGTGTATAAGGAGGATTCAATGGCTTCGCGTAAAAACATACTGCTGGTGGATGATGAGAAGACTTTTTTGATGAGCCTGTCAGAAGGCCTCTCTATGTTAAATAAAGGCCTGAACGTGTTAACAGCAGAGAACGGAGAGGAGGCTATCGAGACCTTAAGTTCATCAAAGTGTGACCTGCTTGTCACCGATGTGAGAATGCCTAAAAAAGACGGCTTTGATGTGCTGAAGTATGTATTGAAAAATATCCCGAATATGCCGGTTATTGTGATGACGGCACATCACGATAAGGCCATGTTTGAAGGCCTGAATATAATCGGTTGGCACTGTGTGGAGAAACCTCTCGACTTTAACGAGCTTTCCAAACAGATATTCAGTATATTGGAGATAGAGGGATAAAGCCTGTTATATACTCTCCCCAAGCACGCCCATAACCCAGAGAAGGTTCACTTGTGACGCGAGGTAGTCTCTCCATGCCTGTGAAAGATTAACCTTTGCCTGCCGGAGATTGAGTTCGGCATCTTCTACTTCAAGCCTGATCTTCACTCCCAATTCGTACCCTTTTTCAGACAGGAACAATAATTTTTCAGCCTGCTTCACCGTTCCGGAAAGCGCGTCTACGATCTCCTTTGATTCCTGTACGGCGTTCAGAGCCTCGCGCGCCTGCAGCGCGATGGAGTCGGCAAGCTTTTCCTCGTCAATCTTAATACTGCTAAGGTCGCTTTCAGCCTGTGTTACTTTTCCTCTGGCCTCCATTCCGTCAAAGAAGGGGAATGAGAGGAATATGCCGGCGCTCCATACATTGCCGTTTATGTCCATGCTTCTGCTGTTCATATCCTTCAATCCGTACGCACCCCTGAATTCAAGCTGCGGTTTGTCTTCTGAGTTCGCCATGGTGACGAGTTCACCTGCTATGTTGATGCGAAAGCGCAGGTCTTTCACTTCAGGACGGTTCTCAAGCGCTTTATTGTATACATCTTCATAAGTCTGAACTGCCGGCATATTCCCGGGTTCAAGGCTGCCTGTGACATCTATGCCCTTATCTTCAGATGCAAGAAGAAAACGCAGCCTGTCGAGCGCTTCGCGTATGCGGTTCTTTGAGCGTATGGCATCAGGCCGCGCATTCTGGACAGCGACTTCAGCTGCCAATACTTCATAGTCAGTTGCAACTCCTGCGCTGTATTTGCGGCGCGCTTCTTCAAGATGCCGTTCTTTCTGCTCAAGGTTCTGCAGCGCGATGGCATGCAGCTCTTTTGAATAAAGCACATCATAGAATGCGATGGAGACATCTCTGAGAGCCGCCTGGCGGTAAAGCCTCAACTGCTCATCAGCGGTCTTAAGCCCTTCCTTTGCAGCCCTTATCGCAGCGCCGAGCTTGCCCCATGTGAAGAGCGTCTGTGTAACTCCGATCTCGCCGGAATAGCTCTTCATCCTGTCAGGATATAACCCGGTATCATCCTTACTGAGAAGAGCTGAACCTGTAACACTGAAGTGCGGCAATGCTGCAGCCCGCTCTTCCACATATTTACCATGTACCCAGCGTGAGTACTCCCGCGCCTTTTGAATATCAAGATTCTTTTCAGAGGCTATATCAAGAGCCTGCCTCAAGGTCAGAACTTTCGCCTCATCAGCCATTGCGGCAAGAGGCAGCATAAGTGTGATCAATATTAATACGAGAAGAGAATAATATTTCTTCATGTTGTCACCGCCTTTTTAGAGCTGAAGCGTTTCCCTATCCAGGCGCTGAAATCATCCAGCACCGTGTACACAACAGGCACGACGAGAAGTGTCAGCACCGTTGAAGTGAGAAGCCCGCCGATCACTGCACGCGCCATAGGCGCGCGCATCTCTGAACCTGAGCCAAGCGCAAAAGTAAGCGGCATCATGCCGAAGACCATGGCGAGCGTTGTCATAAGAATCGGGCGGAGCCTCGTCCTTCCAGCGGTGATGACCGCCTCGCTTCTCTCCATGCCCCGGCCGCGCAGCACCTTTGCATAGTCCACAAGAAGTATCGCGTTCTTTGTGACAAGCCCCATCAGCATTATCAAACCTATAAGCGACATGATATTTACGGTATCGCCTGTCATAAAGAGCATCCCAGCCATGCCGACGATTGAAAGGGGGAGTGAAAGCATAATGGCAAACGGTTCCAGAAATGATTCGAACTGCGCCGCCAGTATGAGATAGACAAGAAGCACGGCAAGTATGAGTGACTCTCCCATATATCCGAATGATTCAGCCATGTCCTCAGCCTCTCCTGAAAAGATTATCTTATAGCCCGGTTCCATACTGATATTCTCTGAAGCCTTCTGTACATTGCTCATCGCAGTGCCTATTGGCACGCCGTCGAGATTCGCGGTTATCACCACCTCGCGGGTCAGTGCCTGACGGTTGATCTCAGAAGGCGAATTGCTCACATCATATGATGCGATGTTCGAAAGCGGCATGAGAGCAGAAGGCCGATTGCCCCTCTGCACTGCAAATCTCAGGTTCTGCACCTGAGCAGGGTCCCGGCGCAGATGTTCAGGCAATCTTACCCGCACATCAACTGAATCGCCGTCTTCGTCTTCATAAGTTGTCACAGCCTCGCCGCCGACAAGCGCGCTTACGGTGCGTACGATGCGGTCGGTCATGATGCCTGCGTTCACAGCCTTTTCCCTGTCTACCGTCAGACGATATTCGGGGATGTCGCTTTCGAGCGTGGCTTCAATATCAACAATGCCGGGGATGCCGTACATCTTGTCCTTCAGCTCGGCTGAATACTTTTTCAATAAAGCGATATCCTCGCCTCTTACATTCACGACGAGCGGCTTGATGCTGCTTCCAACCCCGCCTGCCTCTTCAATTGATATCTTGATCCCGGGAATGCGCTGAAGCCTGTCCCTGACATCCTGCTGGATAGCATCCTGTTTCCTGTTCCGCTCGGAGCGTTCCTTGAGCTTTATGTAGACAACGCCGCTCTGCACAGTTCCGCTGTCGCCTGCGCCTACAGTTGAATAGGTGTGATCGATCTCAGGGATATTATTCAGCGCAGTAAGCATTGCGTTCAGGCGGCCGCGGCTTTCATCAAGCGATGCGTCAGGCGCTGTCTTGAAACTTATTTGAAATTCACCCTTGTCGAAATTGGTCATGAAGGATGATTCGAGCATTCCGAATATCATTATCCCGCCGGCAAATGCGGCTAATGCGGAGAAGAGAACTGTCTTCCTGTGCGCCAGCGCCCAGGCGATGAGATGGCGGTAGCGGTCAGCCATATCTTCAAAAAAATCATTGAAGCGGTCAAGTATGCGCGAGATGAAACCGCGCCTTCCTTCCCTGTGTATCGACGGGTCGTACCAGCGTGAAGAGAGCATCGGGTCAAGCGTGAAGGATACAAGCAGAGATACAGAGACCGCGAAGGCAACGGTGATGCCGAATGAGAAGAAGAAACGGCCGACGATACCTTTCATGTAAGCCACCGGCACGAATACAGCAAGAATGGACATGGTCGTGGCAAGAACAGCGAGCCCGATCTCGCTCGTGCCGTTGCGCGCCGCAGTAAAGTGGTCTTCACCGCGTTCAAGATGGCGCACGATATTCTCCCGCACAACTATGGCATCATCTATCAGCAGGCCTATCGCAAGCGAGAGCGCCATGAGCGTCATGATATTCAGAGTCATGCCGAGCGCGTTCATGATGATGAATGATGATATGACAGATATTGGCAGTGTAAGTCCTGTTATCACTGTAGAGCGCCATGAGTTGATGAAGCAGAAGACTATCAGGATAGTGAGAAGGCCGCCGATGATCATCGTCTCCTGTACGTCCTTGAGAGAATCCCGTGTCATTGTCGAAGCGTCTCGCACAACATCCAGCGTCACGCCCGAAGGAAGTTCGGCCTGGAGCTGGGCAACGCGCTTTATGATCGCGTCAACAACCTCAACCATATTCGCGCCTGACTGTTTCTGAATATCAAGCGCAACTGCGGGGATACCGTTCACAAGTGCAAGTGAACGCTCCTCTTCAATGCCGTCCACAACCTCTGCCACCTCACCAAGCCTGATCGGCCTGCCATCACGCTCCCCTATGACCATAGAGCGGAACTGCTCCACGTTGTCCGGTTTTCCAGCTATTCTGAGAGGGTACTCTGTGTTTCCCCGGTGCAGCCTTCCGAGAGGGGTATTCACATTCTCAGACCTCAATCCGTTTATCACAGTATCTACACCGATGCCGAGGGACTCGATACGGCCCGGGTCTATGACAACATTGACCTCTCTCTTAGCTGATCCGACCAGATATACCTTGCCCACTCCGGAAACGGTTTCAAGACGGCGTTTGATCTTCTTTTCCACAAGAAGGGTCAGGTCGCGGTTTGAAAGCGAAGATGAACGTACTGCAAGAGATATGACAGGCAATGCGTTGAAATCGAGCTTCTGTATAATAGGGTCTTCGATGCCTTGAGGAAGTTCGCCTCTGACCGCGTTTATCTTCGCCCGTGCCTCCTGAGCGACTTCATTGATCTTCTCCTCAAGCCGGAACTCCACAACAACGGTTGATACGCCCTCGCGTGAGTATGAGATGACGCGCTTTACACCAGCTATAGGGTTTACAGCCTCCTCGATCTTTTTGGTCAGCTCCCTTTCAACGCTTTCAGGAGACGCGCCCGGGAACTTTGTGATTATGGAAACAACAGGTATCTCGACATTCGGATACATCTCCACAGAGAGCTGGCGGTACGAAAAAATGCCTAATACGACAAGGGTCAGCATTATTACCGCTGCAAAGACAGGCCGCTTTATGGAAAGGTCGGAAATAAGCATTTACTATTTTTCCTGTCCGCCAGAGACAATCACTTTGTCATTGTCCTTCAGGTTAAAGCTGCCGCGCACAACCAGCAGCTCGCCAAGATTCAATCCTGAAACGATCTCCACCTGATCTCCAGCGATAACGCCGATTGCGATCTCCCTGTAATGCGCAATGTCATTCTCAATTATGTATGCGCCTGCCTTCTTGCCGGCAACATTAAGGCCTGTGAGAGCTGAGCGCGGAACCTGTATGACAGACTTCGTGGTACCTGTCTGGATGGTTCCTTTAGCAAAAAGCCCTGTTTTTAATTCTCCGGATGAATTCACAACTTCAGCGGTCACTTTTATTGATCTGTCAGCTTCATCAACTGAAGGGTTTATATACATGACCTTGCCTGAAAATATTTTGTCAGGAAGCGCGTCAACAGTGAAGGCCAGAGGGTCGCCGACTTTTATGGCAGCCATATTTACTGACGGAACCGTTACGGTAAGTTTGAGCATCCTGTTATCAACGATCTTGAAAAGCGGCTTTGCCGCACCTGTGTCGCTGGTAAGGTCGCCCACATTCACATCACGCAGTGAAACGATCCCATCCATAGGGGAAAGTATCAGCCCTTTGGCAAGGCGCGCCTGAAGCGAGCGCAGTTCTCCTTCTGCCGCGCTGATCCGGGCTCGAGCCGCTTCAACTCCTGCATTAGCCGCCTCTGCCTCTGATACGGCATCTTCATAATTCTGCTGTGTGGCAAGGCCGAATTCTTTGAGCTTCTGCACGCGGGCCTTTTCTCGATCTGCCCGCTGCGCTGCGACCTGTGTCAGAAGGTATTCTGCCTTTGCCGATTCAACGGAAGCCTCTGCCCTTTTTACAAGAGCATCTGTCTCGCTCAGGTCTATCCGGGCAAGCGGCTCATTATTCTTTACACTCACCCATTCAGTAACATAAACATCACTTATGAGCCCTGGGATCTGTGCCTTTACAACCGCCTCGTATTTTGGAGTGAGGTCGCCGACCACATCGATACCCTCTGTCAGTTCTGATGCTGTAACCTTTATGGTTTCTACTGCTACCGCAGGACGGGCAGCCTTGTCCTTATTTGCTTCATCAGTCTTTTTTGAAGTACAGCCGGATGTCCAGAGTAATGAAATGGAAATGATAAATAATAATAGTATCTTCCTGTTCAATGGAGTTCACCTTCGCTTAAATTTTTATAACAGATTTATGCAGATAATATTATACAATTAAGCAGGTTTTGTTTGGGTAATTGAACAAAAGAAGGGGAATGCAGTGTTTCTAATATTTCCTTATAGTGCCGAATGTTCCTTTTTGTTGACATAATAATAAATCTATAGGCATAATATACCAATACAAATGAAAGCTCAACTGATAGAGAATACAAAGGTCATTGACGGATCGGGAAATATCATTGAGGTAAAATTATGGAAATTGCCGGAAGCTACAGAAGACCGGCCGCACGGTTACAAATATTCACTGGTTTATATTGTTGACGATGCCCGAGTAATAGGTTATGACAACGCAGAAGGCAAGGGAGACCATAGGCATATCAGAGGAAATGAGAAACCGTTCAAGTTTACCAACATAAGAAAATTGATCCATGATTTCTACAGAGATATTGAGAAATATAAGGGAGGCGAACTATGAGAGTCAAGAAGATAAAAATAGGCTTTAAAGAAGTAAAGACAGCCTTAGAAGAATTCGCCGGAAGGGCAGAGGCTATAGAGCGTGGCGAAAAAGTTAAGAAAGAGACCGGTGTTTATTTCACCAGCTTTGAGGCATTCAGAAAGGTATTTACACCCAAGAGGCTTGAACTCCTGCACACGATAAAGATCATGAAGCCTTCATCCATCAATGAGCTTGCACGCATGGCAAAAAGGGACGTTAAGAACGTTGCAGATGATGTTAAGTATCTTGAACAGATAGGGCTGATCGAGAAGAAAGAGACAAACAATAAAACAGCGCCGGTAATCAAATATGACAGGATAGCCTTAGAAATAGCGGTATAGCAAGGAAATCAAATGGAGCCACCGAGCGGAATCGAACCGCTGACCTGCTGATTACGAATGAGTGAAGGAAGGGTGATGGGGTTTTCCTAATCCTTCCTAATATTGCTTAATTTTCAGTAGGTACCACAAGAAGGGGAGGGAACTTTTCCCTCCCCTTCTTTATTTCCCCCTGTGACTACTATACAAAAACTATACAGTTCATAACATATCAGTGGATTATTTATCTTGAATTAATCCCACCTTTTTTCTATTATTTAGCATACACATTGGAGAAAAGGCATTATGAAAAATGAACTCAATATTTTTAAGAGATTAATGATAAAAAATATTTTACTATTTATTGCCACTGCAACTCTTTTGAGTTGTGCTTCTACGAATAGAAATTATGCTTGGGTTAATTCTGCCCCCGAACTACACAATCAGAATGTGTTAAATCGTGACTTAGCATTTTGCGATGAATATTCAATTAATGCAAGCATGGGCATGCCTACTACAACCCAACCAAGTGGATATAACATTGACTATTATAATGTTGGTGGAATAGGGTATGGTTCTGTTACACCTAAAAAGACCTGGGGTGACTCCGTAGCAGAAATTGGAATGGAAATTGATAAATCAAGCAGAAAGAGAAGTGCCTTCAGTAATTGTATGACTTCAAGGGGATGGAGCACCGAATATGCTGATGATTCTTCTGGTCAAGAGATAAATGGCGTGGGGGATGGACAAGGGACAATGACATGGGCAAATGGAGATGTTTATGTTGGTCAATGGAAAAATGACAAGTTGCATGGACAGGGAACAAAGACATGGGCAAATGGCGCTAAATATGTTGGTCAATGGAACAACAGTCAAATGCATGGGCAGGGTACTTATACATGGGCAAATGGGGAAACGTATATAGGTCAATGGAAAAATGGTCTAAGGGAAGGAATAGGAACACATACATATTTAAATGGCAAAAAAGATGTTGGGCAATGGGAAAATAATAATTTTATAAAATAGATTTCTTTCTAAATAAATGCACAAGACTATGCGGATAGATTCTTAACTTTAATTATTAATTAATGAAACTTAATATCATGTTTCTTTGTTTCACCTGGTTTTTTAAAAACTAAAATAGTTAAGTAGCACATTTAATATGTAAATAATCTTTAGCGGCTTGGTTGATTCCAAGCTCTTTTTTCTGTTGACATAATAACTACATTGATGTAATCTTAATTATCATAACCGTTTAATATGGGAGATAATAGATATGAACTTTAACAGTAAAACTGTATCAAAAATCACAGGTTTAAGTTTCAGGCAGGTTGATTACTGGGATAGGACTCATTTTATAAAACCGTCAGTCAGTGAGGCTTCCGGCTACGGCTCTGTGAGACTTTACTCTTTCAATGACCTAATACAGTTGAAGGTTGCAAAGACTCTCATGGATAAAGGCATCAGTCTTCAGCAGATAAGAAAGGCTGTTATTTATCTTAAAAAGAACATGCCTGAAATAATAAAACCTCTACTGGAACTCAGATTCTTAACGGACGGAGAGACGATCTTTGTGATTACAAATGATAAGAAAGAAATCATTGATACACTGAAAAGCGGTCAGCTTGTCTTCTCAATTGCGCTTGGAGAGATTGTAGAAGAACTCAAAGGAGAGGTTGTAGACTTGCAGAAAGAGAAGAAATACTCTGTTTTTGTTAAAGGTAAAAAATATGGGGTTGTCTTACATCCAGACACAGAAGACGGTGGATACTGGATAGAATGTCCCTCACTTCCCGGATGCGCCTCACAGGGTGAAACTATTGAAGAAGCCCTTGAGATGATCAAGGACTCTATTGAGGGACATCTTGAGGTTATTAATAAAAAGAGAAAGGTTAAGAAGGCTTCATGAGCAGCCTGCACAATCTGAAATCTCAGAGGGTAATAAAGGCATTTGAAAGAGCCGGCTGGAAGGTTGAAGTGCAAAGAGGCAGTCATGTGAAACTGACAAAAGAAGGAAGCCAGTTTATCCTTTCAATCCCGATGCACAAAGGCAAGCCAGTGAAACAGGGATTATTGAGAGACCAGATAGCAAAGGCAGAGCTGACGGTAGAGGAGTTTTTGAAGTTGTATAGATAGTGTAGGCATACAAAGCTGATAAGCGGGTATTTCTGCCGGTATCGATCTAAGAAATCTCTTTGCATCTCCATAAAGCAAATGGAGCCACCGAGCGGAATCGAACCGCTGACCTGCTGATTACGAATCAGCTGCTCTACCAACTGAGCTACGGTGGCGCTTCTCTGAAAAGAGGCTTTATATTCTATACCAGAAATACGATTTATTGCCAGAGCAGTATTAAAGATTTTTGACAGGATATATGTCACAAGCGGGCATGGAAGTAATGATGCTGATCATCACGGAACTGCTTGTCTTATGAGGATGCCGAGAGAGGGTATGCCGGAAGAGCGTGGGGCTACATTCCTTTTGATATACGCTCTTCTTCTTCCTGCTCGGTCTTGCAGTCAACGCATAAAGTAGTTACAGGCCTGGCCTGAAGGCGCTTGATGCCTATCTCTTCGCCGCAGGCTTCGCAAAACCCGTAGGTCTTTGTTTTGATGCGCTCTATCGTCTGGTCGATCTTCTTCAGAAGGCCTCTGTCCCTGTCCCTGAGCCTGAGCATGAAGTTCCTGTCAGTCTCCGCGGTTGCCTGGTCCCCCATGTCAGGGTAGTTAAGGTCTCCCGGCAGGAGATGAAGTGTTTCTGAGGCCTCTTTAAGCAGGGCTTCTTTCTGCAGCTGAAGGTTATGCTGTATATCAAGAATGGCTTTTTCTCTATTTGTTGGCACTGGTTTTTTACCTGATCCTTTTTTTACCGGAGTTGTTTTGACGACAGCCTTCTTTGCGGCTGCTTTCTTTACAGCCTTTACAGCGGCCTTTTTAACCGCAACTTTCTTCTTTACGGGAGCAGCAGCCTTCTTTGCAGAGGCCTTTTTCTTTATTACTGTCTTTTTCTTAGCTGTCTTTTTAGGAGTATTTTTATTGACCGGTTTTTTTGCCATTTTAATATGCCTCCGAATTCAGCATGATATTTATGTAAGAACAGCATGTACGATAACAAATTTATTTTTTCAAGTCAAACATTATAAAAGACGGTTAACTGAGGATGCTTGACAAAGATAATGTATTTATATAACTTACAATTCAAGTGCGAGTCCCACTATATAAAGGAATACTATTTTGCTCATGAATGACGCCCTTCTTTCTGTTGAAGGCCTCAGTGTATCTTTTCAAACAGATGCCGGACATATCAAGGCGGTTGACGGAGTAACGTTCAGTGTCGCGCAGGAAGATACCGTAAGTATTGTCGGCGAAAGCGGTTCCGGCAAGACATTGACCGCCCTCTCGATAATGAACCTGCTGCCGTCAAATGCTGTGTCTTCAGGCAGTGTGGTATTTAAGGGAGATGAGATATCTTCCTGGAGAGAAGACAGGATGCGCGGCATAAGGGGCAGGGATATCGCGATGGTATTTCAGGAGCCTATGACCTTTCTCAACCCGGTCTTTACCGTCGGGTATCAGATCGCCGAGGCGCTCACCACTCATATTGATATCTCCATGAAGGATGCCATGTCTCAAGCGGTAGAGCTTTTGAGAAAGGTGAATATCCCGTCTCCGGAATTAAGGATAAAGGAATATCCCCACCAGATGAGCGGCGGCATGAGGCAGCGGGCGATGATCGCGATGGCGATAGCATGTAATCCCTCGCTTGTTATCGCGGATGAACCGACCACGGCGCTTGACGTCACGATACAGGCGCAGATACTTGAGCTGTTAGGCAGGCTTAAAGAGAGCAACAGGATGTCGCTCCTCCTTATCACTCATGACCTCGGGATAGTTGCTGAATGGGCATCACGGGTTGTTGTGATGTATGCAGGAAGAATAGTCGAGAACGCTCCTGTCAAAGATATCTTTCTCAATCCCAAACATCCTTATACGATCGGGCTTCTTGAATCGCTTCCGGGCAAGAAGGGTGTAAAGCTGAATCCTATTCCCGGCCAAGTGCCTGCGCTTGACGCGTTTCCGCCGGGATGCAAATTTTCAACACGATGCAGATATGTTATGAATGAATGCCTTAAGAAGGAGCCTGAACTTATTCCGGCAGGAAACCCCGGCCATCTCAGCAGGTGCATAAGGGCTATGGAACTGTAATGGAACTTCTGAGAGTCGAGGGGCTGAAGAAATATTTTCATCTGAAGGGCAAGCGCTTTGTTAAGGCGGTTGATGATGTCAGCTTCTCTGTTTCAAAGGGCGAGGTCTTCGGACTTGTCGGTGAGAGTGGCTGCGGCAAATCTACTGTCGCTAAAATGATCCTGCGGCTGATCGAGCCTACTGAAGGGAAGATCTATTTTAACGGGATCGATGTTGTCATTGCGGGGAGAAGTGAACTCTCAAAGATAAGAAAGGGGCTTCAGATAATTTTTCAGGATCCGCTTGCCTCTCTTAATCCGAGAAAGAATATAATTGACGCTGTCGGAGAGGCGCTTATAATTAACAACATGGTTAACAGAGGTGATGTTAAGGAACGCGTCGTTCATCTTCTTGAGAAGGTCGGTATAGATCCTGACGCGCTTTACAGGTATCCCCACGAGTTCAGCGGCGGGCAGAGGCAGCGAATATGCATAGCCAGGGCTCTTGCTGTTGAGCCGGAGCTGCTGGTTGCGGATGAGGCTCTTTCCGCTCTTGATGTATCGATACAGGCGCAGATAATGAACCTGATGCAGGACCTTCGGAAAGATTCAGGGTTGTCATATGTCTTTATCAGCCATAACCTGCTTGCGATAGAGCACTTCAGCGACAGAGTGGCGGTGATGTATCTCGGGAAGATAATCGAGCTCTCAAAGACAGATGAACTTTTTGAGAGGCCTCTGCATCCATATACCGAGGCGCTTCTTTCAGCAGTGCCGAAGCCTGAGGTTACAGATAAGAAGGAGAGGATAATACTTGAGGGCGATGTGCCGAGCCCTGTGAATATACCAACAGGCTGTCCGTTCCATCCACGCTGCCATAAAAGGTTCGGGCCGTGCGATAAGGAGGTTCCGTTACTTATAGATCAAGGCAACGGAAGGCTGGTCTCGTGCCATTTGTGGGGATGAGAAAAGAGTTAAGAGTTATGAGTTAAGTAGGCGTCATTCCGGCTTGTCCGGAATCATTTTTAAGAAAGATACTGGACAAGCCAGTATGACAGAACCATAAAATTTATGGAGGTCTAAATGCTTTTAGGTGTTAATGTTGACCATGTTGCAACTTTGAGAGAGGCGAGGAAGGGGGAATACCCTGATCCTGTTATCGCTGCAAATCATGCCATTAAGGGCGGGGCAGACGGCATTACCGTGCATCTCAGGGAGGACAGGAGGCATATACAGGACAGGGATCTGAAGCTTCTGGTGAATAGCATCAATGTCGAGCTTAACCTTGAGATGGCTGCGACTGATGAGATGATAGGTATAGCGATCAAGCTGAGGCCTGACATGGTGACGCTCGTTCCTGAAAAGAGGCAGGAGCTTACGACAGAGGGCGGGCTCGACCTTGTAAAGGGGAAGAAGAAGATTAAGAAGGCGATAGACGCGATCCAGAATGCGGGCATACCTGTAAGCCTATTTATCAATCCGTCAGAAGCTGATGTCGCTGCCTCAGAGAGCATGGGCGCTGCAATGGTGGAGATACATACAGGCCGATATGCCGATGCAAAGGGAAAGCAGAGAACTCTTGAACTGAAGCGGGTAAAGGATGCGGTCAGAAAAGGGCTTGAGCTCGGCCTCTTTGTCAATGCCGGACACGGGCTGAACTCCGGGAATGTGAAGAGCATCGCGGCCATCAAAGGCATACGAGGGCTTTACATAGGCCACGGCATAATATCGGATTCAGTATTTGTCGGGCTTGAGAAGGCTGTGAGAGGGATGAAGAAACTTATAAAGGAGAGCAGCAAATAGTTGGTGTTTTGCAGTTCCTGACTGCTGACCGCTGACAACTGACTACTAATTATGATCTACGGAATCGGAATAGACCTGGTCAAGGTTGACAGGATGAAAGAGGTCTCTGAGAAGTGGCAGGAGAGGTTTTATAAAAGAGTCTTCACTGACAGTGAGATAGCTTATTGCCGTGAAAAGGGCAACCCGTATCTTTCTCTTGCTGTCCGCTTTGCCGCCAAGGAGGCTGTGATAAAGGCCATCGGTTCAAGGGCGTTAATTGACCTGACTGATATAGAGGTGGTTAACAGCGATACAGGCAAGCCTTATATAAAGATAGAAGGGAAGCTTGGTGAATTTTTTAAAAAACATGGTATCAAACACTGCCATCTTTCACTGAGCCATGAGAGAGAGTACGGCATCGCATCAGTTGTACTGGAGAAGTAAAAGGGAAGGAAGTATGCCAGAAGAAGGCTGTATCCCTATGTGTGTGTATGCATAAAAAAAACCGGCAGGAGAATTTCCCCTGCCGGCTATATTTAGATAATATTATGGCTGTGGATTATCCTCGCAGGTAAATGAAGCGATAAGCTCGTCAGCCTGTTCAAGCATTCCATCACCAGTCTTTCCGTTGATGTCGCCTGTCTTGATATACTTATTTACATACATCTTGAACTGTTCGATATATCTTACGGCATAGTTGAGCGACCTGATGTCCCCGTCAATCGCGGCAGGCATTTTATTGTAGCAGCTGTCCAGAGTGGTTTTAAGGCGTAACCTGATGGTTCGCTGAGCAACATCTGTGTTAACAGAATCATAGAGATCGTTGATTATCGCATACGGGTCAGGGCAGGAATCGCCTATACTGCATACCGCATCCCCTCCGGTATAAGCGGCAGATTGGCCATAAGTGTTATCCCCGTAACAGTTAACATTCCCGTCCGATTTGAGAATACATGTGTGTATGTATCCGGCAGTGACACCGACTGCGTCCCCTCCGCTATAATTTACAACCTGGCCGTTATTGTTCGATCCATAACATCCTACGTTCCCGTTAGATTTAATAATGCACGTTTGAAGCAATTCCGCAGAGACTCCAATGGCATCCCCGCCGGTATAATCATTAGCTCGACCGTCACCATTGTATCCATAACAGTCAACATTCCCGTTTGTTTTAAGCACACATGTGTGATAATATCCTGCAGAGACTCCTATGGCATCCCCTCCGGTATAATCTGCAGCTTGGCCATAATCGTTCCATCCGTAACAGTCTACATTCCCGTTTGACTTAAGAACGCATGAGTGCCAGGTTCCTGTAGAGACGCCTGTTGCGTCGCCTCCGAGATAATCTGCAGCCTGGCCATAAGTGTTGTCTCCATAACAGTCTATATTCCCGTCAGATTTGAGAATGCATGTGTGATAGGCTCCTGCAGAGACGCCGATCGCGTCCCCTCCGGAATAGTCGTTAGATTGGCCGGAATTATTGTCTCCATAACAGTCTGCATTTCCGTCTGAATCAAGAACGCATGTATGCGTCCCTCCGGCAGAGACGCCTGTTGCGTTCCCTCCGAGATAATCTGCAGCCTGGCCATAAGTGTTGTCTCCATAACAGTCTACATTCCCGTCAGACTTGAGAACACATGTATGCCAGTATCCTGCAGAGAGTCCTGAACAGGCATCTCCGAATTCAGGTGAAAACGCGTGTGCGCTTCCGCTTAACGCGATGATAAGGCTTAAAACAATTGCAGCTACTGAAAATAAGGCTAATATCCTCTTCACTGTTTTTCCTCCTTTGTTTAATCTGGGATATTTATTAATGTTCTTTAAGTCAGCTACTTCGTGATTATACAAGATTCTTATTAAATATATTTAAGTTTTTTTGTTGCTTAAGAAGGGAATATGGTAAAAATGTAAGTGCTAAACTTAATTGATAATTGTAAGGCTCTAATTTATACTGGGTTAATACATATGAGGAGAGTATGATAAAGGTTACAACCGCGCATGAGATGATGGATATTGACCGGGCTGCCATAAACAGATACGGCATTGTCGGAACAGAACTTATGGAGCGGGCAGGGCTTGCCTGCGTCAAGAAGGTAAATGAGATATATAAAGTCCAAAACATCTATGTTCTATGCGGCGGCGGCAATAACGGCGGAGACGGATTTGTCATAGCACGGATACTTCATGGCGAAGGCAGAGATGTAAAGGCATTTATCTCAGTTCCTGCATCAAAACTTAAAGGCGATGCAAAGACGAATTACATCAGAGCTAAGAAAGCAGGCGTTGAAATATTTCCGATAAAGAGCTTATTAACTCTTAGCTCGTCGCTATTTCATAAGCGTTCTTTAATCATTGACGCCCTATTCGGTACAGGACTAAGCAAAGATATAAGGTCTCCGCTTTCCGACGTTATAAATAAGGTGAACAGACTCTCATCTCCTGTACTTTCCGTTGACATTCCTTCAGGCATATCTTCAGACACAGGGCAGGTCATGGGCTATGCGATAAGGGCTGACCATACAGTGACCTTCGGGCTTCCAAAGAGGGGGCACCTGCTTTATCCGGGCGCGGAATATACTGGCAGTCTTTCTATCGCTGATATAGGTTTTCCTCAGAAGTTATTAACGTCGTCAAAGATAAAGGTTGACCTAATTCAAAAAGCTGACGCGCTTTCACTTATGCCGCAAAGGCCTAAGGATTCTCACAAGGGGACTTACGGACACGTTCTTATAATCGCAGGTTCAAGAGGCAAGACAGGCGCTGCGCTTATGGCGGCAAAGGCGTGTCTGAGGACAGGCGCAGGGCTTGTCACTATCGGAATACCTGATTCTCTTGTCGATACATTTCAGGCGAGGGTGACTGAGGAGATGATACTGCCGCTTCCTGATAAAGACAACGGCACACTCTCATCTGCCGCAGTTCCGGTCATTCTTAAATTCTTAGAGAAGAGAGGCGATGTACTGGCAATTGGGCCGGGGATATCAAATGATAAAGAGATATCAGCACTCGTATGCGAGCTTATCAAAAGGTCAAATGTGCCGATCGTCATTGATGCCGATGGATTAAACGCTATCGCAGGTGATACATCCGTCTTAAAGAAGTCAGGCGCGCCTGTTATCATTACGCCTCATTCAGGAGAGATGGCAAGGCTTTTAAATGGGAAGGCAGAAAATTTACAGGATGACAGAATTAATACAGCTATCTCATTCGCGAAGAAGACAAAGACTTATCTTGTTCTTAAAGGAGCGCCGACCATTATCGCTGCTCCCTCAGGTGACTCGTTCATTAACTCTACAGGCAATCCCGGAATGTCCACCGCAGGTACAGGAGATGTTCTTACAGGCATGATATCAGCCTTTCTCGCGCAGGGATTGAGCCCGTTGGATGCTTCTATCCTTGGCGTATATATGCACGGTCATGCTGGTGATATTGCTGCCGAAAAGAAAGGCGAGCACTCACTTATCGCATCTGATATCATAAAAGCGATACCTTCTGTCTTTAGATCAATAATAAAATGAAGAACTTTATATTGCCTTCAAACATCGCATTGCCGGAGGTCATGGCATTCTTTTCAACCAAGACCGCATCAGATATCAATCTTGAAAAGTTATTGCTTGAGGAGTTGTGTATTGAGGCGGATATATATATCCCGATACAGAAACATACTGACAAGGTGCATGTGCTTGAGTCAGGAATGGGAAGGGTGGTCGCCGATGCTGTTATAACATCAAGGAAGAATGTTCTTATCGGGATAAAGGTGGCTGACTGTGTCCCAATACTTCTGTTTGACATAGAGGCCGGGGTTATAGGCGCAGTACATGCAGGATGGAGAGGCACAGCATCCGGCATACTGAAACGTTCTATCGAAACTATGCAGAGAGAGTTCAATTCACTTCCTGAAAACATAATGGCAGCGATAGGCCCCAGCATAAAGGGCTGCTCTTATGAGGTTGATGATAATGTCATGAAGGCTGTCCGTTCTGCGTCAGGCGAGGGCAGCTATATTAAACAATCCGGTGAAAAATTTTATATCGACCTTCCCCATGCCAACAGGCTTCAGGCTGTATCATCAGGAGTCCCTGCGCAGAACATCTGGCTTTCTGATGAATGTACCTTCTGCAATGCTGAAAAGTTCCATTCATACAGGCATTCAGGGGAGAATGCAGGGCGGCAGGGCGGTTTTATTATGATGTGGTAATATAAATTTATGGAAACTACAAAAATCGCTCTGTTTAAAGGCAAGAAAATCAGAAAAACACTTTATAAAAATGAGTGGTGGTTTTCGGTGATTGATGTGGTAGAAGCACTTACCGATAGCGCTAAACCGAGTGTTTATTGGAGCGCGATGAAGGCGCGTGTGAAAAATGAGGATGGAATTCAGTTATCTACAATTTGTAAACGACTGAAATTAGAGGCTTCGGACGGTAAAAAGTATGAAACCGATTGTGCCGACACGGAGGGCGTTTTTCGTATTATACAGTCTATCCCTTCTCCTAAAGCAGAGCCTTTTAAGCGCTGGCTGGCAAAAGTTGGTTATGAGCGCGTGCAAGAAATAGAAAATCCCGAATTGGCTACCAAAAGAACGAGAATTCTCTATAAGCTCAAAGGTTATCCCGATGACTGGATTGAAAAACGGATGCGAGGAATTGCCATTCGTGAAGAACTGACCGATGAGTGGGGGAAAAGAGGAGCCAAAGAACAAAAGGATTATGAAATTTTGACTGCCGAAATTTCCAAAGCCACTTTTGGCGTAACGCCGGGCGAATATAAAAAACTTAAGGGTTTAAAAAGAGAAAACTTAAGAGATCATATGGATGATTTTGAATTGATTTTTACTATGCTGGGAGAAAGATCAACTACAGAAATTCATCGCATAGAAGATTCGGAAGGAGTGTCCAAGCTAAAGAAGGATGCCAATAGGGGCGGGAAGATCGCTGGCATCGCAAGGAATGAACTGGAAAAGGAAATAGGCCATTCGGTGGTTTCTAAGGAAAATTATTTACCAAAGAAAAAATCAAAAAAAATATTAACAGATTAAATCATGGAGGCTGAATGCTGAAAGTAAAAGATTTCATGACCAAAGATGTCATAACGATAAATCCTGATGCAACTGTTGAAGCGCTTGCGAGGCTCCTGATAGAGCATAAGTTCAGCGGCGTGCCGGTTGTGGATGAAAACAACAACCTTGTGGGCATAGTCACTGAGAATGACCTCATCAGCAAGAACAAGAGGCTTCACATCCCGACCATTATCAGGCTGTTTGACGCGTACATCATGTTAGGCTCCGGCAAGATGGAGGATGAGATAAAGAAGATGGCAGCTACTATTGTTGATGAGATATGCGTTAAGGATGTCGTATCCATAACTGAGGAGACGACGCTGGAAGAGGCTGCCACTATCATGTCTGAGAAGAGTATCCATCTCCTGCCTGTGCTGAGAGGCAAGGTTGTTGTGGGCATAGTCGGCAAGGCGGATATTGTCGGTGCGATGACAGGTGATAGTTCAAAGTAACAGCGATGCGGAGACAAGAGAGATAGGCCGCAGAATAGGGGAGCGGCTGAGCCCCGGCGATGTGGTCTGTCTTTACGGCGAACTTGGCGCTGGCAAGACAACTATGGTGAAGGGCATCGCCTCTGTCTTCGGCATTATGGAGCGGGATGTCACGAGCCCGAGCTTCACTATAATAATAGAGCATGAGGGTGAAGTACCGTTCAACCATATTGACCTTTACAGGCTTTCTGAAAATGATACGGCAGACCTCGGCCTGCATGAATATTTCAACAGGAAGAGCATATCTGTCATAGAGTGGGCGGAAAGGGCGGAGAGAGAGATACCTGATGATGCCATAAAGGTTCGGCTCAGCTACTCAGGCGAAGACAGAAGAGAGATATCAATAGAGGGAATTACTATATGAAGAATGTTGGGATAATCGCAAAGAAGAGTGTTCCTGAGGCGATAGACGCGGTAAGGGATGTCCTGCAGTGGCTCAAGGGCAGAAAGTACAAAGTCGCTATTGATTCTGTGACAGCCGCAGCCCTGAAGATGAAAGGGTGCCCTGTAGAGAAGCTCCCTTCAAGGTCTGACATTATCCTCGTCTTTGGAGGCGACGGCACACTCCTGAGCGCTGCGAGGCTCGTTGGCAATAAAGGCGTTCCGATCCTCGGCATAAACCTCGGCACTCTCGGATTTATTACTGAGCTTGGAAGGGATGAGATACTCAAGAATATTGATAAGGTCTTTTCAGGCAAGTACAGGCTTGAGGAGAGGATAAGGATATCTGCTGATGTTTATCGTAAGGGGAAAAAGATATCGCAATACAGCGCGCTTAATGATGTGGTCTTGAACAAGAGCGCGCTTGCGAGGATGTTTGAACTGGACATCAGCATTAATAAGCAGTATGTGACCACATTCAGAGCTGACGGGCTGATCGTATCAACACCTACCGGTTCTACAGCACATTCACTCTCAGCAGGAGGCCCTGTGTTGTACCCGACAGTTGAATCATTCCTCATGACACCTATCTGTCCGCATACGCTCACAAGCAGGCCGCTTGTGATACCTGATGATTTTGTTCTTGAGGCGATCGTTAAGTCTGGTGATAATGTGTATCTCACCGTTGACGGCCAGGTGGGGCTTCCTCTAAAGGTCAACGACAGCATAAGGATGAAGAAGGCTGACTTCACCACAAAGTTCATTCATCTGCAGGACAGGGATTATTTTTATATTCTCAGGTCAAAGATGAAGTGGGGAGAATGATAAAACAGGGTTTAGGGAATAGGGATTAGGGATTAAGGCCGATGATAACCAGGAATGAAATAATCAGAGATATGAAGAATGCTATGGAGTTCTATAAGGAGCTCGGATTCGAGTATCTTCCTGTAAAGAGCGTAGATCTCTCCATTCATCGCCCTGCTGTAGCTGAAAAAAAGACCGAATATCGTCCTGCTCCTGCCGCATCATCCTTAAGCAAGGAAGAGATGCTGAAGTCGCTTAGAGAGGAGATCGGGGAATGCAGGCGCTGCAAGCTTTGTGAAGGAAGGACGAATATCGTATTCGGTGAAGGCAGCGCGGACGCGAGGCTTATGTTCATAGGCGAGGGGCCGGGCAAGGATGAAGATATTCAGGCAAGGCCTTTTGTTGGTGAGGCAGGGCAGATACTTAACAACCTTATAAATAAAAGAGGATGGAAGCGTGAAGAAGTATATATCGCAAATATCGTGAAATGCAGGCCTCCGGGCAACAGGGCGCCGGAAGATGATGAGATAGCGGCATGTATGCCTTTTGTCCAAACGCAGATAGAGATAATCAATCCAAAGGTGATAATGAGCCTCGGGAATGTTGCGACTCAGTCGCTCCTCAGGATCAAGGTTCCGATAAGCAAAGCAAGAGGGAATTTCTACTCTTATAATAATATACCTGTGATGCCGACATTCCATCCCGCGTATTTTTTGAGAAATCCAAAAGAGAAACACCTTACATGGGATGATTCTGCAAAGGTGCTTGAGAAGCTTAAATAAATACTGTTAGTGTCATAAATAATTTCACATAGGCAGTCATTCCGGCTTGTCCGGAATCTTCCCATTATACACATGAAAGATAGATTCCCGACAAGCGGGAATGACAAATTAGACTGGAGGATTAAATGAAAAGACTTTGGGCGCCGTGGAGAATGGAATATATACTTGATGATCATAAACTTGACACCTGCCTTTTTTGTCATATATCACAGGCAAAAAAGATCAATGATAAAAAGAACCTGATCTTATACAGGAGCGCGCACTGCTTTGTCATGCTCAATAAATATCCCTACAACAGCGGCCACCTCATGGTCGTCCCATATTTTCATACGCCGTCTTTTGACGGGCTTTCTGATGAGGCCCTCTTTGACCTGATAAAGACGATTGACAGGTCTGTGAATGTCCTGAAGAAGGCGCTCAATCCTGACGGCTTTAACCTCGGCCTCAACTTCGGCAAGGTCGCGGGGGCAGGCATGGGCTCGCACATGCACAAGCACATCATCCCGCGCTGGACAGGCGACACAGACACCATGCCTCTCATATCAGAGACAAGGGTCATGCCCGAGCACCTGATGGCGACCTATGCAAAGCTGAGTAAGGCATTTAAAAAGTAGTTCTTCATATCGTGTCCATGCAGATCAATATCTCTGAGATTAAAAGATCACGAAGAAAGTCCATTGCGGTAGAGGTGCGCCATGATGCTTCAGTCATAGTGCGCGCTCCCGGCTGGGTTTCTCAAAAGGCAATTAATAATTTTGTCGAGTCAAAGAGCGCATGGATAATTAATAAACAGAAAGAGGCAGGAGAAAGGGTCTCTAAATCGCCCAAGCGTAATTTTGCTGACGGTGAGGAGTTTTTTTATCTTGGCGATAAATATAATTTGAGAGTGATAGATGATCAGGATGAGCCGCTGAAGCTGGACGGATGCTTCATGATGTCAAATAAACATCGTACACGCGCTAGAGAGATATTTACAGACTGGTACAGGGATGAGGCAGCCCGGATAATTTTAAAGAGGGCTGAGCTGATCTCAGGCATGTCAGGCCGTGAATATAAAAAGATGAAGATAACATCTGCAAGGAGACGCTGGGGTTCTTGTACTACAAAGGGAAATATTAACTTCAGCCTTTTTCTTGTGATGGCGCCGCTGAGGGTCATAGACTATGTTGTTGCTCATGAGATATCACACCTGTCTGAGCTAAACCACTCTCCGAAATTCTGGGACAAGGTCGGGTCATTGATGCCTGATTTCAAGGAGCAGAAGGTCTGGCTCAGAGAGAACGGGCACCTGCTCGTCATATAGCTGATTCCCCCACTTTAACAAAGGGGGGCAAGGGGGGATTATCCTAACAATTTGATTATGCTATAATTCATCGTCCCGAAAGGCTTAAATTATGTCTGAACTTACCCCTTTAATGAAACAATATCAGCAGGTCAAGCGCAATCATCCTGACGCGATATTATTCTTCCGCCTCGGGGATTTCTATGAGATGTTCGGCCAGGACGCTGTCATAGCATCAAAGATACTTCAGATAACCCTCACCGCCAGAAGCGCGGGCAAGGACGCTAAGATGCCGATGTGCGGCATTCCTCACTTCGCGGCTGACAATTACATAGCAAAGCTGATCAATGCAGGCCATAAGGTCGCTGTATGCGAGCAGGTCGAGGATGCCAAGGACGCAAAGGGTATCGTGAACAGAGAGGTTGTAAAGGTCATCACTCCGGGGACATTTCATGCTGATAATCCGAAAGAGAACAATTATATCCTGTCATTCTTTCAAAAAGAGAGCATCTTCGGCATAGCAGTCGCTGACATCACAACAGGCGAGTTCTTTCTTTATGAGACCTTTGACAATCTGGAAGATGAGATAAACAGGTTCCAGCCGAAGGAAGTGCTTTATCCTCTGGGCTTAAAGGACAGCGCAACTGTAGGAACCAGCCTTGATGATTACTACCTCACGCCTTACGATGACTGGTACTTTGATTATATAGAGGCGTACAGGAAGCTCCTGAAACATTTGAATGTGGCATCTCTTGAAGGCTACGGATGCGAGGGTATGATCGTTGCAATATCAGCAGCCGGCGCACTGATGAACTACCTTGAGGAGACACAGAAGGATGCTGTCTCATTCAGTAAATTAAGCGTGCTGAGACGCGACTCATGTATGCTGCTTGATGCAGCAACGCAGAGGAACCTTGAAATAACAAAAAATATGAAGAGCGGTGACATTGAGGGCAGCCTGTTAGGCGTGCTTGACGAGACGCTCACTCCGATGGGAGGCAGGCTCCTGAGGACATGGATCGTGAATCCGCTTCTCAGCCCTGATGAGATAAAGATGAGGCAGGGTGCTGTCGGCGCGCTTTTAGAAAGCGGGGCGAAGCTTTCTCAGATACATAATCTTCTTGACAGAACAGCGGACATCGAGAGGATAGCTTCCAAAATAAATAATGAAAGCGCCAATGCGCGCGACCTTACTGCGCTGAAGTCTTCTCTGAAGAGTTTTCCCGAACTGAAGGAAGTTATCGGCAGTATCAGCAATAAGAGAATGGCGGTTCTTTCAGCAAACATTGATGAACTCGGTGAGCTGATGTCATTGATCGATAATGCCATTAATGAAGACGCGCCAATGAGCATGAGGGACGGCGGGCTTATCAAGCACGGCTATAACGCCGGCATAGATGAACTGCGGGAAATAAGCGGAAGCGTCAAGGATTTTATCGTAACGCTTCAGAAGAGCGAGAGGGAGAAGACCGGCATCTCATCTCTCAAGGTGGGCTTTAACAGGATATTCGGCTACTTCATAGAGGTCACAAATACAAACCTCCCGCAGGTTCCTGAACACTATATAAGAAAGCAGACGCTGGTTGGCGGCGAGAGGTTCATAACGCCTGAGCTGAAGGAGTATGAGACAAAGATTTTAGGCGCTGAAGAGAGGCTCAAGGTGCTGGAGTATGACCTCTTTGTTGAGATAAGGAATGAGGCTGCGAAAGAGGTAGCCCGGCTTCAGAAGAGCTCTTCAGCCATAGCCGAGCTTGATGTGCTTTACTCTCTGGCGCGTGTTGCCAAAAAATACAGCTATGAGTGTCCCGTTGTTGATGAAGGCGACAGGATAGAGATAACTGACGGCAGGCATCCTGTGATCGAAAGGCTCGCGTCTGATGAGAGGTTTGTTCCCAATGACGTACTGCTTGATAACGGCGCGAACAATGTTCTGATAATAACCGGCCCGAACATGGCTGGCAAGTCAACATATATGAGGCAGGTGGCGCTCATAGTGCTTATGGCGCAGATGGGCAGCTATGTCCCTGCCGCTTCAGCAAGGATAGGCGTTGTTGACAGGATATTCACGAGGATAGGCGCATCTGATGTGATAACAAAAGGCCAGAGCACATTCATGCTTGAGATGCTTGAGACCGCTAACATACTCAATAACGCGACTGACAAAAGCCTTATCATCCTCGATGAGGTCGGCAGGGGAACGAGCACATTTGACGGCATAAGCATCGCGTGGGCTGTTGTTGAGTACATAGCGAACAGGCTTCATTCAAGAACTCTCTTTGCGACGCATTACAATGAACTCACGGAACTCTCTATAGTTTTAGACGGGATAAAGAACCTCAATGTCGCAGTAAAAGAGTGGGGCGAAGAGATAATCTTTTTGAGAAAAATAGAAGAAGGCCCGGCTGACAAGAGCTACGGCATACAGGTAGCGAGGCTTGCGGGGCTTCCGCAAGATGCTATTACAAGGGCGAAAGAGATACTCTCAAACCTTGAGAAGTCGGAGCTGAACGAACTCGGCGCGCCGAAGCTCGCATATTCATCTGACGCTGATCGCTCTAAAAAAAGTTCCGTCGGACAGCTTGACCTCTTCACCACACAGGCAGACCCTGTAATGAAAGAAATACTCGGGCTTGACGTCATGAGCATGACGCCGATCGATGCGCTTAACAAGCTGTATGAGATAAAGAGAAGGCTTTCGGATAAGGGTTGAAAGGTGTCGTGAAATTAGCTTTTTCCTCTAATTCCTGTTTCCGCCTGCTTAAAGCACCTGTTGGTCTTAGTTTAAGGGGAGGGGCTATAAGGGTTGTCTTGTGCAATGCTTATGATATAATGGTGCATAAGATATGCACAACAAGGAGGGAATTATGCGTGCAACAGTTACGATAGAAAAGGATGTTCTTGATGCTCTGATCAAAGAGACAAAGACCAGAAGCAAGGCATCTGCGGTAAGGATAGCGGTTGAAGATTACCTTAGAATAAAGAAGATCTAAAAGATACGTTCCATGAAAGGTAAACTGAAGTTCGATATGACCGCTGATGAGATAAGGCATCGTGAGAGATAAGATACTGATTGACACTTCCGTCTGGATCGCCTACTTCAAGGCATCTGATACTGCATTGGTTGAGCGGGTGGACGATCTCCTGACTGTTGCAGAGATCTGTGTGCCGAAGGTGGTCATAGCCGAACTCATGCAGGGCGCCAAATCTGAGCAGGAAGTCGTGGTTATCGGGGAATTCATCGGCGCCTTCACGATTCTTGACCAGCAGAATGAAACATGGGAGAAAGCAGGAAGGCTTTCATTTCAGATGAAGAGAAAAGGCATTACAGTACATCTTATAGACTGTTATATTGCCATGATTACAGATGAACACCGATGCAGACTCTTCACTCTTGATAAACATTTCAAGGATATAAAACGTTTCCTTAAGATAGAACTATTCGGGTGAGCATGACTCCGATCGATGCGCTTAACAAGCTGTATGAGATAAAGAGAAGGCTTTCGGATAAGGGCGGAAAGGTGTCGTGACAAATACGTGGGCGGCGACCGGGTCAACCTCAGGAGCCGCTACTCCGGGTTCCGCTTCGCTAAGGATAAGTAGTTTTTCAGCTCCCCTCCTAAAACAGGACCAAAAGTAGGTGACTTAAGCAGGGTAGCAATGAAGAGAGTGCAGCTTGCAATGCCCCCGCTGTAATTCACCAGATTGATAAAAACAATATGTTATGCTATTTATATAGCTGTAAGATGTGGAGGTATCTATGAAAACATTATCAATAAATTATCCTGAATCTGTCCTTGCCACCCTCAACCTTAGTCCTGAGACTTTTGAGCAGGAAGCTAAAACAGCGCTTGCAGTAAAACTGTATGAGTTAGGACGGTTGACCTCAGGTCAGGCATCTGCAATGGCCGGCATATCACGAGTTGCTTTTCTGCTTGGCTGTCCCCGCTATGGCGCAAACGCTGTTCAATGGGATCAGGAAGAGCTTGATGCCGAGTTTTCAGATATAGAGTAATGACAGGCCGTCTGATATCAAATACCGGCCCTATTATCGCCCTCGCCCTCATTGACCGCCTTGATATTCTTCAGACAATGTTTCAGCAGGTTATTGTTCCTGATGCTGTTCATAAGGAATTACTCGATGGCGGGACTTCAGGTCATGGCCTTCAATCCTACGGGAAGGCATCATGGATTCAGGTTCAATCTTTATCTGCCCCGATAGATTCATTGCTGCAAAATGTTCTTGATAAGGGTGAGGCGTCAGTTATTCAGCTCGCCCGTGAGATGAGAGCAGATTATCTGCTCATAGATGAACGTAAAGCAAGAAAGATTGCCCGTGATATATTCGGTCTTCGGGTAATCGGCACAGCCCGTGTGCTTGTTGAAGCAAAGAAAAAGGGGAGCCTCGACAACGTTGGAGATGCTCTTGATAAAATTCGTAACAGCGGGTACTGGATACATGACGACATTGTCCAGTTTGCCTTAAAAAAAGCCAACGAGATATAGATAGAGAAAAATATCCACATGATAATGCTGTCATCCTTTATGCCTCAACTTTAATTCTCCCCCAAGCCTTATTGATATTTTAATGTTATTATATTAAGCTTTTTTTGGTATTCTGCTATAGGTTTTAGAGCCATATATTAAAGGAAACTAACCATGATAGATAAAAGATATAACCCTGAAGATGTTGAAAAGAAGTGGTATAAGGAATGGCTTGAGAAGGGATACTTCACGGCCGAGTCAAAGAGCGACAAGCCGTCATATTGCATCGTCATTCCGCCGCCGAATGTCACCGGCTCTCTCCATATGGGCCATGCGCTTGATATAACGCTTCAGGACATAATGATAAGGTGGAAGCGCATGTCAGGCTTCAATACCCTCTGGCTTCCCGGCACTGACCACGCCGGCATCGCAACGCAGAATGTCGTTGAGAAAGACCTTGTGAAGCACGGCACTAACAGGCACGCGCTCGGGCGCGAGAAGTTCATTGAGAAAGTATGGGAGTGGAAGAAGCTTCACGGCGACAGGATAATCAGCCAGCTCAAGGGCATGGGCGCGTCATGCGACTGGAGCAGGGAGAGGTTTACCCTTGATGCAGGACTCTCAAAAGCTGTAAGGGAGGTCTTTATCAGGCTCTATGAAGAAGGCCTTATTTACAGGGGAGAGTATCTTATCAACTGGTGCCCGAGATGTCATACAGCGCTCTCTGACCTTGAGGTCGAGCACGAGGACAGGCAGGGGAAGCTCTATTACATAAGGTATGACCTCGTCGGGGAAGAAGGTCATCTTGTTGTAGCTACCACAAGGCCTGAGACATTCCTCGGCGATACCGCCGTAGCTGTTAATCCTGATGACGCACGGTATATGAAGCTCATCGGCAGAAAGGTGAGGCTTCCGATAATCGGCAGAGAGATAATTATCATAGCGGATGAGTTTGTTGATTCATCATTCGGCACAGGCGCGGTAAAGGTTACGCCTGCGCATGACCCGAATGACTTTGATATGGGACAGAGGCATGGCCTTCAGTTCATTAATATCCTCAACGGCGACGGCAGCATGTCTCAGGAGGCTGGCCCTTACAAGGGGCAGGACAGGTTTGAGTGCAGGAAGAATGTTCTCAAAGACCTTGAAGCCGCGGGCCATCTTGAGATGGTCAAGGATCACGGCCATGCGATAGGCCACTGCTACAGGTGCAGGACGGTTGTTGAGCCGTTTCTCTCAAAGCAGTGGTTCGTAAAGATAAAGCCTCTTGCTGAAGAAGCGATAAGGTCTGTTAAGGACGGCAGTGTAAAGATCATCCCTTCAGGCTGGGAGAACAGCTATTTCGACTGGATGGAGAATATCAAGGACTGGTGCATATCAAGGCAGATATGGTGGGGACACCGCATACCTGTCTGGTACTGCATGGACTGTAATGAGGTTATCGTATCAGCTGATACTCCTGCACAGTGTAAGTGCGGAAGCGCAAAGCTGAAGCAGGATGAGGATGTGCTTGATACATGGTTCTCGTCAGCGCTCTGGCCATTCTCAACACTCGGCTGGCCTGATAATACTGATGACCTTAATACATTTTATCCCACAGATGTTCTGATAACAGGTTTTGACATTCTCTTCTTCTGGGTAGCCCGCATGATCATGATGGGAAATAAGTTCATGGGCAAGGAGCCGTTCAGGCACACATACATCCACGCGCTCATCAGGGATGAAGAAGGCAAGAAGATGAGCAAGTCCAAGGGTAATGTTGTTGACCCTCTTGAACTGACAGGCGAATTCGGAACGGATGCGGTGCGCTTTACGCTTGCGGCATACGCAGCGCAGGGCAGGGATATAAAGTTCTCAAAGAAGAAGGTTGAAGGCTACAGAAACTTCATAAACAAGATATGGAATGTTTCGAGGTTCATATCGATGAACATCAATGATGAGACCGTCATATCGCCTGTTAAAGAACTAAATAACCTCAGCCTCCCGAGCAGGTGGATATTGAGCCGGGTCTCTGCTGTGAGCGATGAGGTGAACAGATTGCTTGACGAGTACAGGTTCAATGATTCAGCAGGCATACTTTATCAGTTCGTTTGGCATGAGCTTTGCGACTGGTATGTGGAGATGATAAAGCCTGAACTCTACAGTGATGATATCGAATCGAAGAACTCAGCGGTCAGTGTCCTTGTTCACACCTTTGAGGCAACTCTGAGGCTTATGCACCCGATCATGCCTTTTCTCACAGAGGAACTCTGGCAGGATTTGAGTGTGAAAAACAAGAAAGAGAGCATCTGCATCAGCAGTTATCCGGCAACCGGGGACGGCATCCCGGATACAGAGGCTGAAAGAAAGATGAAGGTGATAATGGATGCGGTCACAGGCATAAGGAATATAAGGGGCGAACTCAACCTCTCACCGAACCTTCAGCTTACGGCGATGATCAGGACTATGGAAGGCGCAAAGGCTGTGATAGATGAGAACATAACTTATATAACAAAACTTGCAAAGGCTGATATTGAGACCGGAGATGATATTGTATCGCCCGAAGGAGCGGCAACTTCAATAAGGCCGTCCATGGAGATATATGTCCCGCTCAAGGGCTTGTTTGATATTGATGCTGAGATAGGCAGGTTGAGTAAGGAGATGGCCAAGGTACAGGAATCATTGGCCTTTATTGATAAGAAGCTTTCGAATGAGGGATTTGTCAGAAAGGCGCCTGATGCAGTCGTTGAGGAAAATAAAGCTAACCACGCTGAACTAAAGAATAAAATAGATTTAATAAAAGAGAATATCAATAAACTTAAAGAGTTAAAGAAGTCTGATGGCTAATGGTTTAAAAAAGAATTCGGATAATATTGATGTTCTCATCAGGAACGCGCTTAATGAGGATATCGGCTCTGGTGATGTGACAACATCTGCTGTTATACCAGAAGGGCATAAAACAAAAGCTGTCTTTATCGCCAAGGAGAACTGTATAATCGCCGGGCTGCCTTTTGCTAAAAGGACGTTTGAACTATTAGATCCAGGTGTTAAGTTCAGCGTTATTAAAAAAGAAGGGAGCAGGCTGAAAAAGGGAACCGCATTTGCAAAGGTAAGCGGAGACACCTCGAGCATACTCATGGGTGAGCGTGTAGCTTTGAACCTTCTTCAGCGCATGTCAGGCATAGCCACGCTCACAGACAGGTATGTGCAAGCTGTGAAGCGGCACAAGGCCAGGATAGTGGATACCAGAAAGACAGCGCCGGGGCTGAGGTTCTTTGACAAATATGCCGTAAGGACAGGCGGAGGGCAGAATCACCGCTTCGGCCTCTTTGACGCCGTACTGATAAAGGACAATCATATCGATGCCGCCGGAGGAGTGAGCAGGGCGGTTGAGCTTGCGAGGCTGAATGCGGGCAAGTCATTAAAGATAGAGGTTGAAACAAGGAATATCACTGAAGTCAGGGCGGCATTATCAGCCGGGGCGGATATCATAATGCTTGATAATATGCCGCTCCATAATATGCAAAAAGCGGTAGATTTAATACGTTCAAAAAAACCTGAAACCATCATAGAAGCATCAGGCGGCATCAATTTAGAGAATGTAAATTCAGTGGCCGCAGCCGGTGTGGACCTCATATCAGTAGGCGCCCTCACTCATTCCGCGCATGCCGCTGACATTAGCATGAAGGTCCTGCCTCGTTGACAATCAGCTGAAGCAGACAATATAATTAATACCACTTTTATTTTATAGGCGTTGCAATGAAGATCCTTGTATCTGACATACCTTCCGAAGGGTTGGAAAAAGAGTTTGATATTCCGATCTCTCTTGAGGAGGGCGGAATAGAGAAGGCCGTTCATGTAAGTATGAGGGTCATGAAGTACGGGGCCAGTGTCGTTGTCGAAGGGCATGCCGGCATGACGGCAACGCTGTCGTGCAGCCGCTGCCTGGAAGATTTCCCTTATTCCATGGAAGTGGATTTCACGGATGAGTATGTGCCTGATACCGAGATCGCCCGTGCCAGCGAGCATGAACTCGGCAGTGACGAACTGGATATCGGATATTACAGCAACGATGAAATAGATGTTAAAGAACTTATCAAGGAGCAGATGCTCCTGCAGGTTCCCATAAAGCTTTTATGCAAACCTGACTGCAGGGGGCTCTGCCCCAAATGCGGCAAAGACCTCAATACCGGGTCATGCACATGCAGAGAAGAGGAAGTTGACCCGAGATTAGCCAAGCTCAGCGAGCTGAAGAATAGATTAAAATAATGAAAGGAGTATAAAATGCCAAATCCAACATCCAGACACAGTAAAGCCAGAAGAGACAAAAGACGCGCCAACTGGAAGCTGACACTGTCCAGTATCGCTCTTTGTCCTGAATGCCAGGAGCCTACTCTCCCTCACAGGGTCTGTCAGAGCTGCGGTAAATACAAGGGCAAGAAAATAATTGAAGTAGTTGAAAAAGAACTTGCATGAGGATATCCCTTGACGCAATGGGCGGTGACCACGCCCCTGCCACAACAGTTCAGGGAGCAGTAGAGGCGGTCAGAGAGTGTAAAGACCTCACAGTGCTGCTTGTCGGCGACAAAGATGAACTGGGCAGAGAGATTGCGAAGAGAAAATTCAGTTCCGAACGGATAATCATCAAACACGCTTCGCAGGTCGTAGGAATGGGCGAACCCCCTATGACTGCGGTCAGGCGCAAAAAGGATTCATCGATCAGTGTCGCTCTTGAGCTTGTAAGGGACGGAGAGGCAGATGCCATGGTAAGCGCGGGTAATTCCGGAGTTGTCATGGCGACAGCGCTTTTCAAGCTTGGCAAGATCCCCGGAGTTGACAGGCCTGCAATTGCAACCATTATGCCCGCGTTAAAGGGAAATTTTTTTCTGCTTATCGATGCAGGCGCCAATGTTGACTGCGACCCTCTTAATCTTTACCAGTTTGCGATCATGGGTGAGGCTTATATGAGGAAGGTCTTTCATATAGAGAACCCGAAGGTCGGGCTGCTTGGTATCGGCGAAGAGGACGCAAAGGGGAACGAACTGACAAAAGAGTCTTTCAAGCTCCTGAAGAATTCAAATTTTAATTTTATCGGGAATGTAGAGGGCAAGGAGATATACAAGGGCGAGGCCGATGTTGTGGTATGCGACGGCTTTGTCGGCAATATAGCACTTAAGATAAGCGAAGGCCTTGCTGAGGCGATATCCAAGATGCTGCAGCACGAGATATCTATCAGCCTGTCAGGCAGGATAGGCTATCTTTTTATGAAAGGTGTATTTGCCAAATTCAAAAAGAAGACACACTATGCCGAATACGGCGGCGCCCCGCTATTGGGGCTGAACAAACCCTGCATCATCAGCCACGGCCGTTCAAGCGCCAAGGCTATAAAGAACGCGATAATAGTCGCGGCAGAATATTACAACACCGGCGTATCTGATCTCATATCACAAGAATTCAGTTCCAGGATCTCCAGGGAGGAGAAGCTTGCCTCTGCGGAGTAGGATCACCGGAACAGGTTCATACCTGCCTGAAAAAGTCCTCACCAATTTTCAGCTTGAGAAGATGGTTGACACATCTGACGAGTGGATCACGGAACGGACGGGCATAAAAGAGCGGCATATCGTAAGCAAGGATGAGGTCACTTCCGATCTATGCCTCAAGGCTTCAAAGATAGCGCTCAAGAGCGCGGGGCTGAAGCCCTCTGATATCGACATGATAATAGTCACGACTATGAGCGGCGATATGCCTATGCCTTCCACCGCCTCTATACTTCAGGGCAAGCTCGGCGCGAAGAACGCGGCGTCTTTTGATATTAATGCCGCATGCAGCGGTTTTCTTTACGGGCTTTCAGTTGCTGACAGCTTCATAAGAAGCAAGACATCCAAAAAACTTCTCCTTGTCAGCGCTGAGGTCAACTCGAGATTCCTTGACTGGGAGGACAGGTCAACATGCGTTATCTTTGCTGACGGCGCAGGCGCTGTTGTGATGGAGCCGACTACAGGCAAGCACGGGATATTATCAACCCGCCTTTTCTCTAACGGCGAATTATGGGACCTCATAACTATTCCCGGCGGAGGTTCACAGCATCCTCCCACAGAAGCGAGCGTAAAGAAGAAACTTCACTATATACAAATGAAGGGCAATGAGACCTTCAGGGTCGCGGTCAAAACCCTGGAGCAGCTGGTCATTGATACACTTGAGGCTGACAAGATAAAGGCTTCCCAGCTCTCTCTGCTCATACCGCATCAGGCGAACATCAGGATCATACAGGCAACCGCCAAGAGGCTCGGCCTCTCTATGGATAAAGTATTCGTCAATCTTGAAAAATACGGCAATACCTCAAGCGCCTCCATCCCCATAGCCCTTGATGAGGCGCTCAGAAGCAACAGGATAAAAGAGGGCGATTATATTTTGCTTGAGGCCTTCGGCAGCGGTCTTACATGGGCATCATCATTGATCAGGTGGTAGGCTGATCATCACTTCAAATAATTGTGGAAGTATCTGACTGAAATGATATAAACTATACACGTTTGTATCTTTATTATATGCACTATATACATCTGAATTTTGCGGAGGAAATTTAATGAACTATTTTTTGAATGAAGAGCAGGAGATGATCAGGGACCTTACGCGCCGTATCGCAGAGGAGAAGATAGTTCCTGTCAGGTCGGAGCTTGATGAGAAGGAAGAGTTCCCGTGGGAGATAATGAAGGTGCTTGCGCAGTCAGACCTCTTCGGGCTTTTCATTCCCGAGGAATACGGAGGGCTCGGCAAGGGATCTCTTGAGCTTGCGATAGCTATCGAGGAACTCAGCAGGGCGTGCCTTGGTGTTGCGACTTCCTATTCAGCAAACGCGCTTGGTTTTCTCCCGATAATCCTTAACGGTTCTGATGAGCAGAAGAAGAAGTTCCTTCCTGCAATAGCGGCGGGCAAGAGGATGGTTGCTTTTGCGCTTACCGAGGCCAACGCCGGCAGCGATGCCGCAGGTGTTCAGACAACAGCGGTCAAAGAAGGAAATGAATATGTGCTTAACGGCACGAAACAGTGGATCACTAACGGCGGAGAGGCTGAGGTCAATACAGTCGTTGCGATGACCAACAAGAGCAAGGGCACGCGCGGCGCGTCTATGTTCATTGTTGAGCATGGCACCAAAGGCTTCACTTACGGGAAGAAGGAGAACAAGCTCGGCATAAGGGCTTCGTCCACAAGGGAGCTTGTCTTTGACAACTGCCGTATACCGGAAGAGAACATCATAGGAAAAGAGGGTATGGGCTTTATAATCGCCATGAAGACCCTTGATATCGCAAGGAACGGAGTCGGGGCGCAGGGTGTCGGTGTTGCGCAGGGCGCGCTTGATGCTGCTCTTGCATTTGCCGTTGAGAGGAGGCAGTTCGGCCAGGCGATAAGCAGCTTCCAGGCGATCCAGCACATGCTCGCGAATATGGCAACAGAGATAGAGGCCGCACGTTCGCTTGTCTATTCAGTGGCAAGGCACATTGACGGCGGTGAAAAGGATATAAGCAAGGTCTCTGCAATGGCAAAGCTCTTTGCAAGTGACGTTGCGATGAGGGTGACAGTTGACGCCGTTCAGGTCATGGGCGGTTCCGGATATATGAAAGAGTATCCTGTTGAGAAGATGATGCGCGACGCGAAGATACTCCAGATATATGAAGGCACGAACCAGATACAGCGCAATGTTATCGGACAGGCTCTGGTAAAAGAGACGAATAAGAAGAAGTAGTCAGGTTCACGGCTGCAGCACAGCGCCGTTATAGAATACATCGCATCTGCCGCCCTGAACAAAGCTTTTAGCCTTTCTGAAGAGGTCGAAGATCGGTTCGGCAATGGACTTAACAGCGCTAACCGCGCCGATTTCGGGATTATCAAATGGGCCGCTGATCCTTTGTTTGAATTTAGCGCATCCCTTGTCATCAAGAAGCGCCACACTTACATCTTCATACCGTTCTCTGACAAGATCGAGCCTGCCTTTAAGCGCAAGCCGGTTATGCTGCGTCGCAAGGGCTACGTCTTCAGCGTCTGCCGCACCGTCTCTGATATTCCAGTTTGAGATCAACTGTGTGATAGCGCCTTTTCCTCCCTGCGCATTGACGTAAACATCACCGTAACGGTATCCCTTGAGAGCAGCGTTGCCGAGAGGGCCTGCTATGAAGAAAGCGCCTATATCCACGAGATCGACCTTCTGGCTCGTTTCATATTTTGAGAGAACCTTATCAAGGTCCATAGTGTAAATGATGAGATTCTCACCTCTGAGAGAAAAAGAACCGTCCATGCCGCTCATCAAATTACGATCTGTTTTCTCTTTAATCGTTATCGAAGCGTCAAGATCACCCTTTCCGCCGATTACCTTTTTTGCGCCGAAAGACTCCTGCAGTTTTTCAAAGTCCAGCTTTGATACCTTCAAATTGATCTTATATGCAGTATCGGCTGCTGACATATCTGCCGTAACATCTCCTTCAGCCTTACCGCCGAAGATGTCCATGGTAATCGGCATCAGGTAGAACACACCTTTCTGCGCATTTATATCACTCTTGACATTGTCGATGATGAGGTTATTATTCTCTACCTTCTTGCTGTCAAAGTTTCCTGTGAACGAGGTGTTCTTTATGATTTCAGATGCGGTATCTTTTATCGTGAGCCCTTTAATAGAAAGATTAAAATCTTTTAACTCCGTCTTTTCACCTGTCTTCTCGTCAAGATAGACAAATAAACCTTTGGACAGCTTGAGTTCATTCAAACTGAAGGCTGCTCCCGGCTGCACATGATCCGGTTTCTTTTCAGAACTTTCAAAATTATATTTTCCATCGGGATGCTTTACGATTGTGATAACCGGTTTTACAATCTCGCAACTGGTGACTTTAAGCTGCTTCTTCAGCAACGGCATCAGCTCAGCACCCAGCTTCAGGTTGTCGAGAGAAAGAATATCACTTCCGTTGTTGGTGATATGTATGTCTTTTGCCGATACGCCGAAGGGAAAGAAAGAGAAGTTCATCATTCCTTTGATACTGACATCCAGTCCTGTCGCGTCTGAAACAGCGTCCTCGATGCGCGGTTTGTAGTAATTTATGTCAAAGGTGAGGGTGAAAATAACTGCCGCGAGAACAAGTGCTGCGCAGTTGCCGCCAATGACATAAAGGACTTTTTTTATCGTTGCATTCATTGTAGAAATTTTACACTGTAAGGCGAAAAAAATATATGCTATGATAAATAAAAAGGAGGGTGAAATGGGATTACTGATTTCAGTTGTGGTACTTGTCGTTTTAGTGGTTGTTATTATTCACTTAGCAAACAAAGTTTAAGAAAGGAGGGTGAAATGGATTTTGTCATCGGAGTTTTGGCCGTAATAGTTTTAGTCTATGTCATCGTTTATTTAGTTCAGAGAACATAAGAATCTTATGCAGAAGTCTTATATTACCATTGGTCATGTTGTCTTATCTTCTGAGGGATGACAACGTCTGATGAAGTCATTCGTTGCCATCCCTCCATGCCAATGTTCTTGATTGCTATGTTGCCTGTTACTAAAACCATTTGGACGTCAGTTGTTTTAGTCTAATATCATAAAAATATTTTATGCAGATAGAGATCCAAAATATCACAAAAATATATAAAGAAAAAAGAGGGCTTCTGCCAGCCAGTTTTGAGGTTGAGAAAGGGGAGCTTATTGCCCTCGTCGGCCACAACGGAGCTGGCAAATCCACTCTTTTGAAGATGTTAGCCAGCTGGCACCTTCCCGACAGCGGACATGTCTTAGTGGACGGCATCGACCTGAAGAACAGATTGGATGTTGTGAGGAAGATCGGTTTTGTGCCGGAAACCCCTAATCTCTTTGATCTCTTTTCTGTTGAATATAACCTCAAACTGTTTGCCGGTCTTTTTGGAGTCCCTTTTGTGCGGATAGAAGAGATCCTGAAGGAATTCGATCTGCTGCCTTTTCGTAACAACAAGATACAGGTCCTGTCAAAAGGGCTAAGACAGAGAGTCAGTATAGGGCGCGCTCTTTTATCAGATCCGCCGGTGCTTCTTTTTGATGAACCCACATCTGGCATAGACTTTGATATGACGAAAGAGATTTATAGATTGATGAAAGATTTTCATGCTTCAGGAAAAACTATCATCTTTACATCCCACCGGCCTGAAGAGATAAAGACCCTTGCAACACGCATCATTGTCCTGCATCAGGGCTCTATTGTCTTTGATGGCTCACCCCAACAATATTTCCAGTCAGAAATTCATGAAAAGCTATATCAATGATGATAAGAAATATAATCACATTAACTCTGAATGATCTGGCCATTGCATTAAAGAATAAGACATTCTTTCTCATCCTCTTTATTCCTTTCTTTGTTTTTTTCTCTTTGAAGTTAGTTGATATGGCAGATACAAACTTTAAAAAGATCAATATCGGACTTATTCAAAATGAGATGTATGCCCCTGATATTATTCAGGCCATTGAAGCAGCCGATAGTTTATTTACAGTATCCCGCGTTTCTAATGAGGAAGAAGGCAAAAGATGGTTAAAAGAAAAAAAGATAGACGGCCTGTTGATACGATCTGTAAAAGAAGAAAAGAGTTTAGTCCTTGTTGTTTTAAAAAAGGAGTCCCTGCTGACACTTTCGATTGTCGAGACCTTTTCAGCATTACAAAAAGCAGCAGAAGGCAATAGCATAAACTGGCTATCTGATATTCAGCCGATTCAGAAAGGCGGGATTCAAAAACAGACTCTGCCTACCTGGATACTGATGTTAGTTTTACTCGTAAGCTTCATTATAATGCCTGCACAGGTTGCCGAAGAAAAAGAAAAAAAATTACTTCTTGCTCTTTTACAAACCCCCATGCGCGAAATTGAGTGGCTTATTGCCAAATTGTTTTTAGGCATGATTTTAATAATCACTGCGGTCATATTCCTCCACCTGCTGGGTCAGTTTGACCTTGGTAACGGCTTGAGCTATATTCCATTCATACTGATTGGCAGTTTCTGTTTCAGCTCATACGGGATATTATTGGGTTTTTTATGCCGCAATCAGGCGAGCGCCAGAACTTTAGGTGTTATATTCTATCTGCCGCATCTGCTTCCTTCCGCGTTATCGGATTTTTCACAAAAATTAACCGCTGTTGCTCCTTTTCTGCCTTCCTATCAGTTTTATGAGCCTATAAGATCGATACTCTTAGAGGATGGTAGAATATCAAACCTCTCTTTTGAATGGATATATCTTCTCATCGTAGGACTTTTAACCTTTTTATTCTCATATCTGCTGATGAAAAAACGCTGGCTGATGTAAGTCTTAACATCGTATGTGTACTGAATTTATTTATCCTCTTTACACACTTCAGCTTAAATTCGTATAATAACAACCAAATATTTCTAATTTATTTGCCGCACATAGTATGAAATCAGAAAGGTTGAAAACTTGAAGATCGTTGTATGTATTAAACAGGTTCCTGACACTGCTGACGTTAAGATAAATCCTGAGACCAATACTCTTATCAGGGAAGGAGTGCCGAGCATTATCAACCCCTTTGACCTCAATGCGATAGAGGCAGGGATTCAGATCAGGGATCAGGTCGGCGGCGAGGTAGTAGCGCTCACAATGGGCCCTCCGCAGGCAGAAGATGCGCTGAGAGAAGTTATTTCTCTGGGAGTGAATGAGGCTGTGCTTCTTTCTGACAGGGCATTTGCCGGAGCTGATACATGGGCGACGGCATACGCGCTTGCCGGCGCTGTTAAAAAGATCGGGGCTGATATTATTCTCTGCGGCAAGCAGGCCATTGACGGAGACACTGCGCAGGTCGGCCCTGAGATGGCTGAATTTCTTGACATCCCTCACATCGCTTATATCAGGAAGATCGAAGAGATAAAAGACGGTTATATCAGGGTGCAGCGCCTCATGGATGAGGGTTATGATGTTGTTGAGTCATCGCTTCCCGTGCTGCTTACAACTGTCAAGGAATTGAATATTCCGAGAATGCCTTCTCTCAAGGGCAAGATGGCTGCCAAGAAGGCTGAGATAAAGAAGATGAACAGGCTTGATATCGGGATAGAAGAAGCTGACCTCGGGCTTAAAGGCTCGCCAACACAGGTCAAGAGCATCTTTGCTCCTGAGATAAAGGCTGACAGAAGGATGTTTGAAGGTTCTGCCGATGAGCAGGTCAAGGCGCTGGTTGATGAGATGAGAGGTGTCAAGTGTATATAGTAGTCAATCGTGATAAATGCACAGCGTGCGGTGAGTGCATAAACACATGCCCATATGATTCAATCGTGATGAAGGACGGAAAGGCATTTATCACTGAATTCTGTCAGCTCTGCGGCATGTGTATGTCCGCCTGTCCTGAAGGCGCGATATCAGAGAAGAAAGAGGCTGGTGATGAGGTTGCGGCAAAGGACCTTACCGCATATTCAGGTGTGCTGGTCTTTGCAGAGCAGCGCGATGGTGAACTTGCCTCTGTAGCTTTTGAACTTCTCGGCGTCGGCAGAAAGCTTGCTGATGATCTTGGCGAAGGACTTTCTGCTATCCTTCTTGGCGCTGATGCATCTGCTGCCAAGGAGTTGATAGAGTGGGGCGCTGATAAGGTATACCACTGCAATGACGCGGCATTTAATAAATTCAACGATGAACCATACTCGATAATTCTTTCCAAACATATTGATAAATATAAACCTGCGGTTGTGCTTGCAGGAGCAACGCCTATCGGAAGGTCATTCCTCCCGCGTGTTGCAGCGCGTTTAAGAACAGGGCTTACTGCTGACTGCACCTCTCTTGAGATAGATAAAGAGACAAAGAACCTGCTTCAGGTGAGGCCGGCTTTCGGCGGGAATATCATGGCAACCATACTCACCCCTAACCACAGGCCTCAGATGGCAACCGTCAGGCCGCGTGTCATGAAGAGGGGAGAGCATGTGCCGGGCAGGGCGGGCGAGGTAATTAATATCGATCATGGCAATATCCCGTCAAGGACAAAGGTCATCAACTCCGTAAAAGAGGAGTCCGGTCTGTCGGTCAATATACATGAGGCTGAGATCATAGTAGCAGGCGGCAGGGGAGTCGGCAAGGAAGGATTTAAGATGCTTGAAGAGCTTGCTGAGGCGCTTGATGGTGTGGTCGGAGCTTCAAGGGCTCCTGTTGATGAAGGATGGATATCTTACAGCCATCAGGTAGGCCAGACAGGCAAGACCGTCTGCCCCAAGATTTATATTGCATGCGGCATATCAGGAGCGGTCCAGCACCTTGTCGGCATGCAGTCATCTGATATCATTATCGCTATTAATAAGAACCACGATGCCCCGATCTTCAATGTTGCAACTTACGGAATTGTCGGAGACCTCTTTGAAGTTGTTCCCATGTTGACCAAGAAGATTAAAGAAGTTAAGGGGATTTAAGGCCCTTCCTTTCTCCTTTTTAAATTCTCACTCAAGTTAATTTCTTAGCTTTCTGATTTCTCTTCAATTATGTAAAATCCCTTATGCTTGTATTTATGGATGATTCCGGCGATCCTGGCTTTAAGGTCAGTAAAGGCTCTTCAAATACCTTTGTGATAGGAATGGTGGTATTTGATGATCCGCTTGAGGCTGAGGAGACTGCTCTGAGGATAAAGAAACTCAGAAGAGAATTAAGGCTTTCTGATACGTTCGAATTTAAATTCAATAAATGCCGTAAAGATTTTAGATGCAGATTTCTTGAGACTGTTAAAGGCGCTCATTTTAGAGCAAGAGCTATTGTAATGCAGAAGAACAGGATTTATGGTAAGGAATTGAGAGCTTCCAAGGAATCATTTTATAACTATGCTATAAAGACAGTCCTGAAATATCATGGTGGAACGATTAATAATGCCCGACTCCGTATCGATGGACGCGGTGACAGAAATTTCAAGAGGGCGTTGTCTTCTTACCTTAAGAGAGAGCTTAATCTTCACAAAGCAGTTAACGATAAAGTGATTCATGATTTAAGGTTTGTAGATTCCAAGAGAAATGTATTGATTCAGCTTGCTGATATGGTGACAGGCGCCATCAATAGGAAATATAGTTCTGATAAGGCAGACTCTTCTGTCTATATTGATATTATCAGTAACAGGATCGAGGATATCTGGGAGTTCGGAAGGTGAAAACAAAAAAACCTGACACATGGCCAGGTTTTTAGTGCGCCCCGATTCCTATCGTGAGGTTGCCCACGAACGCACACCGTACGGTGACAGTTCGGAGATCAGGTCTTTGTAATTCAATTATCCAATAGAGTGATATATTGTGTCAAGTGTTTTAGCTGTTTATGTTTTGTCGGCGACCTCTTTGAAGTTGTTCCTATGTTGACTAAGAAGATTAAAGAAGTAAAAGGGATTTGAGTTAATTTCTTGTAACGTATTTGGTTAGTTGCCCTTATACCGTTTAAAATTCTCTCTCAATATCGCTTCAAGATTTTTAAATCTCATACTTAAGGCGTTTGAGGAGATATTGATAGGACTTCCAGTTATCCAAAAGTTGGCCTTATTTGTGAGGCGTTGAAGAGAATTTCCTCTTGCTATATATATTTTTGGATTGAGCACATGTATCGTCAAAAACTTACTGGGATAACGCCCGGAAACTGTGATTTCGGTGATATCTGACCAAAGCACTTTTCCGGCTGCAACGCCACTTGCATTGTCTACTATACCTTCAGAATTAATGATTAAGCCTGGTGAGTTATCAAATAATTTGCGAATTCCCCAGACGAGAATTAAACCAAAGAATCCCATACCCAAGAGTCCGATAACGTTGGCTTTTACATCCGGTAAATTCAATATCCTGATGCCAATAACTACAAAAGCTGCTGCACCAAGAATAAGCAGTCCGATTTTTATCTTGCTTAATGGAATTACAATTTCATTATCATCTAGCATCATTCTCCTGTGCCTAACAACTTAGACAGTTGTCCGTATTTTCTGGAATAAGAAAAGTATAGTTGTATGAATTGGCAAAATACAAGCACAAATCAAACAAACCAAACACCATTGCTTAATTGACAGTCTAATGAATCAAGAACCATATGAATTACTAACCCGATGCCGATATAACGTGTCTTTGGGAAGAAGCACAGTGACACATATAGTGATATGGGCAACAAACCATGTAAAGGGTGGAAACCGATACTGCAGCGGGCGGGATCATAGATCGGACTTGCTATAAGATGGTCGATGTCAATGAGCATTGTGGATGCCATGACCGGATAAGCTGATTTCCAATCGCGCCGAAAGAAGAAGCCAACTACAATTGCCGGAATGAGAAAATGTAATAAGATATGCATTCTTAACCTTCCTGATTATTTTACATTACGAAAATAAAAAGGGGCTGGACTCCCTGATAACTCGGGACGATCCAGCCCAAAAGGTTAGCAACAGCTATATCCATTACTTCATCGTATCAGACATCTTTTTCTGCATATCCTGCATTCTATGATTCATTTCATTCATCTCCTGCTCAGTTGCCATGCCTGCATCCATCGTCTCTGACATCTTGCTCATCTGGGAACACATATCTCTCATCATGCCGGACATATTGTGCATATTTTCTTTCGGCATATTTTCCATCTTCTCGCCCATATCATGCATCATCTCCGACATCTGATGCATCATGTCCATCATGCTGCCTGTCATATCTTTATGGCTCATCATGCCCGACGTGTTACCCATCATGTTTTCATGCTTCATGTCGTCCATCATGCCGCCGCCGTGCCCTCCGCCCATCTGGGCGAAAGCATAAGTTGCTGACAATCCTGCAATCAAGATCATCGCTGTAAATAAACGTTTCATTTTGACCTCCTTATAATTGTTAAGCTCTCCTGATTACTGGATTATGCCGTTTGAAATGCTCAGATTATTCATGAGAGCCTGCATGTCCTGGACTGTGAGGCCCGAATGGTTCTGCCCGGACTGCATAAATGTCAGCATAGCAGCCGACAGTCCTGAAGTGCCCGCGTTAGCCTGCATCATGTTTCCTCCCATCATGCCCCCTCCCATTATTATCTGGTTTCCGCCCATTATCCCGTTCATCATTCCGTCAAATGCATCGTTCATCATTGCTGTGACCATACCTGAAGAATTAGGCATTCCTATCGTATCAGCGTACTGCGACATTGCGGCTATGGCCATGCCATAGTTTCTTTCATCCTGTGTGGCAGCGGCCCCCGAGCCATTTGTAAGCGGGTTCATAGGAATCGTATGCAGGATATCGTTCACGCTGAAGTATTGTCCCATCATGCTGTTAGCCTGAGTAATGTTGGCCTCGGTCATACCTCCAACCATATTCTGTGCCATTTGCTGAGCCATTGAAGAAATAGGGGTCATCTGAATATTGGTCACATTCTCCCCGGCTGTCATGGAGGGCACCACGGCTGTCATAATGTTGCCTGCACTCATATTCATAGTAGTTTCGGTTGCTTCGTCAATGTAGCTACCGCCGGTCATCTGCAGCATTAGCGGCCCTGAATGGTTTCCCAAATTCATCGAGAAATTACCCTGCGTGTCTGTCACGTCAGAGCCTATCTGTACGCCTCTTGTCCCGTTAGAGTTCATATTAAATGCCGTAACTGTTGCCCCTGAGACTGGGCCTTTGATAGCAGTCCCGCTGACAGTTCCTGTCCCCGTAGTGGTGGTTACAGAAGCCCCTCCGCCGCCACCGCCACATCCGATAAACAGAACGAGCGACGCAATAAATAATGTTAATGAAATTATCTCCCCGCTGAACTTCCTATCTCTGTTCATTTTATATCTCCTTTAGATCTTATTAATAAAATCTACCAACCTCATGCCTAAACCAGTTTTACGTTTCTATAATAATAATGAGGAGTGAAGAAATAATGAATTGGTTTTGATAAAGTTTCCACCTGGGTCATATTCCTTATATGCTCAAGGCAATCCATTTTGAGATTTCCTCAGGTGATCTTCGATATTTTTGGCAATATCTATCATCAGGTCTTTACCTGTTGTTGTGTAATCGGCAGTTCTTATCTCAGTGATTTCTTTTAAAGACCGTATAACCGCATCTATCTTTTTAGCCTCTTCCTCTATGATATCAAGAGAGGCTTGCAAATCGGCTTCATTCCGCCTGCTTCTTCTTGCCATTCCTCCGATTACGGTATTGGCATTAAGAAGATAATGAGACAGTGTGACCATGAGCCTGTGGAGTGTATCCAGCGCTGTTTTCTTTTTCTCATTTTCGAGTTCAAGAGCATATAGGCGTTTTTTTCTGTCTGCTATTATTCCGATCAGAAGACCGGTAATTCCTCCAAAAAAAGCGAACGAGACCGCCATTGGAAACATCACTGGTTTAAGGGTAGTCAGGATAAGGTTAAAGATACTCTGCCCTGAAAGGCTTCCTGTTTTGCCGGGATGGGTATTCATGATAAAATCCACAAGCATTGTATATGGATGAAACATAAGGTATCCGGCCACAATACCGATCGATGTGAAGACTATTTGTGAGTGGAATTTTCTAATCATCTTCATTATGTCAATGCATTAATAAGAAGGCTTAGATTCTGAATGAATTATGAGCTTATAACTTTCTGTGGTCTTTCTTAATGCTGCATTGGCACAGTGTCTTCCGTCTTCACTTTTTCTGTCGGCATAAGCCCTTTTGCCTTCTCAGCAATGGCCTCATAACCTTCATAAACTATCAGCATAATCAAACCGCCAGGCTCTGTTTCGCCATTCATTACATGGTGAGGCTCATGGCAGTGGAGCGCCCAAACCCCTGGGTTATCAGCTATAAACTCAATATCATAGGATTCTCCTGGAAGCAGAGGCAGCACATTCCTTTTTTCCTGCATAGGAGCAGGTACGGGGTTTCCGTCTTTTGCAACTATTAAGAACTGATGGCCATGAAGATGCATGGGGTGTATCTGCGCCCCCATACTAATAAATGTAATCCTTACTCTTTCACCTTTCTTCACCATGATATTTTCAGTCGCGGGGAAAGACTTCCCATTAAGCGTGTAGTAATCAGTCTCCATGGTATGCGCGTCTTTATTCTTGCTCCACTCCGTAATAAAAAGGATATTGTGATTTTCAGGGAGTTCCTCTACAGGGTCAATAATGAACGCCCCGTGCATGGCATTTGTCATCTGCGAAGCCTCTTTATAATGGGAATGGTAAAACCTTATCCCTGCGGGTTTTGCAATGAATTCATAAGTAAACTCCTTCCCCGGAAGAATTGCTTCCTGTGTTACTCCGGGAACCCCGTCCATATCATATGGGATTTCCAGGCCATGCCAGTGAACGGCGGTTGATTCTTTTAGTTGATTAATAACCTTTATCCTGACATGGTCACCTTCCTTAACCCTTATCTCAGATCCCGGTATCTGACCATTAAAAGTTACAGCCTTAACTTTGACCCCCGGCAATATCTCCCATAAAATCTCCTTTGCCACAAGTGTAAATTCCTTAACCTCAGCCTCAGATGGTTCCGCCTTCTTCTCCTCCATATCCTTCATCATTCCATGTTCCATATGGGCGAAGCTGGTTGAAGCAGCCAAGGCTGAGATCAGGAGCGCCATAATCAATATGCGTTTCATTTAGTCCTCTCTTTCTTTTCCTCAAATTCTTCTTTGCTTATTTCACTTTTTATCCTGAAAATGAAAATCCCCGCCTTGCAGCGGGGATTTTCAGATCGTTAGGGTTAAGCAGCAGATTTATTTCCCCGTCACCTTGCCTGTAAAGATATAATCATTGTCTTTTGCAGAGGTATGGCATTTTATACAATCCTCAGCTTTTCCCTCTGCGAGTATGTTGAACTTAGGATCATATTTTGCCCAGAACCAATCGTTGCCTGCCGGGTTATACCCTTTTACTTTATACATAACTGTAACGGCTGCAAGCTGTTTATTGCTGTCGTAGTTTTCTTTTACGATTATGGAGTTATCCGACATCCCGGCTGCTTTATTGATTGAATCAAGCGCAATTTCATTTACATAAGTCGTAAGAAATGAACCATGTGGTTCTTTGCCGGCATACATTTCTCCCTTGCCCGGCCATTTAGCCCACTTCGTATATGGTTTATGTATTGTAATGTGATAGCGCACATCACCTCCTGCAGCCCAGGGCATATGTTTAAAGACTGAATCATAGGGAATTACCTTTATAGGTGCCGGATCCCCTGCATAAGCGGCAAATGCGGCAATAACAACTAATACTGCAAGTGATACGATTACAATGTTTTTTTTCATGTTTCCTCCCGGTATGGTTTAAAGTGGTTTTCAAAAAGACGGTAAAGTGCCTGAGAAAAATTAAATCTGTCACCTCCTTTCACTTGATGGGTTGTATGAATTTTATATCACAGTTTTCTTGTCAATGCAACGAGTGTATGAATTCACATTTAATTCACTGCGGTACATTAATATTAATTTGACAAGGCGTTTAAATAATGTAAACTAATCCGTATAGAATTAATGGAGGGGATAATGAGAGAGATGAAAAAGTTTTTAATGGTTGTGATCGGGATTCTGCTTATTTGCGGCGCGGCATATGCAAAGGACTACGAGGTAAAGAAAACAACTGCTGATTACAATGTTGAGGTGAGTATTGACAAAAATCCGCCTGTTGTCGGGGACAATAATATTGGGATTAAAGTAAAGGATATGAAAGGAAGTTATGTAACTGATGTGAAGGTTGTTGTAGAATACTCTATGCCCGCTATGCCCGGGATGCCGGCAATGAACTATAAGACAGATACAACTATAGACGGGAATGAGTATAAGGCAAAAATGAACCTCTCTATGGCAGGTTCATGGAATATTTTAGTAAAGATAACAAAAGGCGAAAAGACATCCAAGGTCAAGTTCAGCATAGACGCTCAATAAAGCTCAAACCGAATGAGGCAGAATTCTGCAAATACAAAGATCATCCCCCCTTTTCACAAGGGGGGATTTGATTTTTTCAGATATCCGGTTTTTGCGCTCTTCATCATAATCCTCACTGTTTCATCTCTTTTCGCTGACGAATTAATCCTCTCTGATCTGATTGACGAGGCACAGAAGAAGAACTATGATATCCTCATCTCCGGCACAAAGGAGTTGTCTGCCGGTTACAGGATACCGCAGGCAGGCAGCCTTCCTGACCCCATGCTGATGTTCGGCTATGAGAACGAAGGGGTGCGGGACTTGTACACATTTAATGAAGAGATGGCTGCTGATTCAAAATGGATGTTCTCTTATTCGCAGATGCTCCCTTATCCGGGCAAACTGGCTTTGAATGCGGATATGGCTTCAAAGGACGCCGAGGGCATAAAGGCCATGACTGATGCGCTCCGTCTGAAGACCACCGCAAGGGTGAAAGAACTTTACTATGATCTTTTCCTCGCATATAAAAACCTTGAACTTTTAAATGAGAAGTCGTCACTTTTAAAAGGTATCGAAGATGCCGCATTGTCCAGATATTCCACAGGCATGGCTCCTCAACAAGAGGTGTTGATGGCGCAGACTGAAAAGTATATGCTCCTTGAGAAAGAGGAGATGTTCAAACAAAGGATACAATCACTGGAGGCAATGCTCAATGCTGTTTTGGGCAGGGATGTTAATTCACCTCTCGGAAGGCCGCAGCAAGTCATGCCAACTTCATTTACTTATACTCTCGTTGATCTCATAAATACGGCTATGGATAACTCCCCTGAAATAAAGGCGCAGAGTAAGATGATCCAGGCTTCAGAGGCGAAGATAAAGATGTCTGAAAAGGAGTTTTATCCTGACTTCACGGTCACTGGAAATTATTCAGCCAAGAACAAATATTATGAAGACATGTGGGGGCTCACTACAACCATCAATATCCCGCTCTTCTACAAGACCAAACAGAGACAGGCTCTGCTTGAGGCTGAGGCCCGCCGTTCACAGGCAGAACTTGAACTGCAATCCATACAATTAATGATATCATCCGCGATAAGAGACAACTACTCGATGCTGAGCAGCTCAGCCAAACTTATGGAGATATATAAAGACGCCCTGATCCCGAAAACTGCTCAAGACTTTGATTCTTCTCTCTCAGGATATATATCCGGCAAGGTCGAGGCGATGACGGTTATAAGCAGATTGAAGTCCCGCATTGATTATGAGGCGTTATACTGGCAGCAGTTCATAGAGAGAGAAAAGGCTATAGCTCGGCTTGAGGCGATAACGACGGTCACATCTATATCTCCCCTCCCTTGATGGGAGGGGATTAAGGAGAGGGTGGAATAAATTAAATTCACCCCCACCCTTGCCCTCCCCTCTCAAGGGAGAGGGGAGATTTGCAGGACGTCATTTTTCATGTCCTTATAATTGAATTAAAACAGAGGGGTTTACTATGAAAACAAAATACTTAACATTTTTAATTTCAGGATTATTAATGTGTCTTCCAATTGCAGTATATGCTCAGCAGGATCATTCGGCACATGGCGGAGGACAGGCTCCTCAAGCTGAAACTGTAACTTCTGATGAGGCTCCGGCCGTTGAGATTGATTCGGACCAGCAGCAGATGATTGGTGTCAGGGTAACTGAAGCCACTGTAAAATCTATCCGCAAGACCATCCGAACTGTAGGCCGCATCGAGTATGATGAAAGAAGGCTTTCTACTGTCAACATAAAATTTGAGGGATGGATAGAGAAGTTATACATTAACTCTACCGGACGCCCTGTGAAAAAAGGCGAGCCGCTCGCAGAGATATACAGCCCTGAACTTTACGCGACACAGATGGAATATCTGAATTTAGTTAAGTGGGCTACCCCATCTAATCCCACCCTTACTAAGGGGGGGCAAGGGGAGGTCAGTGACCTGCTTTCAAGTGATGCCTTGAAGTTGGTTGACGCTGCAAGGCATAGGCTGAAGCTATGGGATATCTCTGACGAGCAGATAGATAAGATACGTGAAACAGGCAAACCTTTCAGGACTCTTACTTTATACAGTCCGTCGAACGGCGTTGTTATAGAGAAGATGGCTGTAGAGGGAATGAGGGTGATGCCGGGTGAGAAGCTTTTTGATATAGCGGATCTTTCAAGGCTTTGGGTCTTGGCAGATATCTTTGAGTATGAACTGCCGTTTGTGAAGACAGGGCAGAAGGCAAAGATAACTCTGAGCAGCTTCCCTGAAAAGGAATTTGAATCTGTCATTAATTTCATATATCCCTCAATCGCAGGCGCGACAAGGACAGCTACTGTGCGTTTTGAGATACCGAATGATAAGGGAGACCTCAAGCCGCAGATGTTCACGAATGTTGAGATAAAGATAGATGCAGGGATCAAGCTTGTTATTCCGGATGACGCGATCATCGATACAGGGAAGAGGCAGGTTGTTTATGTTGATAAAGGCGAGGGTCTATTTGAGCCGAGAGAGATAATGACTGGTGTAAAAGCAGACGGCTTTACAGAGGTATTGATGGGATTGAAGCCCGGAGAAAAGGTCGCATCCTCTGCAACATTCCTTATAGATTCTGAAGCGCAGTTGAAGGGTATATCTCCTCTAAAGATGGATCACTAATCAATGATCGCAAAAATAATCGAATACAGCGCGAGGAACAAGTTCATCATCTTCCTGATAGTGGCCTTTCTCTGCGTGTGGGGATACTGGGCACTGAAGAATACGCCGCTTGACGCCATACCGGATCTGAGCGATACACAGGTCATCGTGTATACGGAATGGCCCGGCAGGAGCCCTGACCTTGTTGAAGACCAGATAACCTATCCTATAACATCCACGCTTCTTGCAACGCCAAAGGTTCAGGTGGTGCGTGGCTTCTCATTCCTGGGCAGCTCTTTTATCTATGTAATATTTGAAGAAGGGACTGATATCTACTGGGCGAGAAGCCGCATACTTGAATATATTCAGTCAGTAAAGAATAAACTCCCTCAGGATGTAAATCCTGTATTGGGGCCTGATGCCACAAGCCTCGGGTGGGGTTTCAGTTACGCGCTTGTGGATGAGACAAAGACGCATGACCTGTCGCAGCTCCGCTCCATGCAGGATTACAATATCAAACTCTCGCTCGAAAGCGTTCAGGGCGTGTCGCAGGTTGCGAGCATCGGCGGGTTTGTAAAACAGTATCAGGTCAACATTGATCCCAACAGGCTCCTCGCATATAACGTCCCTCTGATGAATGTGATGGAAGCCATCCGCAGGAGCAATAAGGATGTTGAGGGCAGGGTGCTGGAGTTCTCAGGCATCGAATACATGGTCAGAGGACGGGGATATATCAAAGATATTTCTGATCTGCAGAACATAGCTGTAGGCACCAATGGTATCGGAACGCCGGTCTTTCTTCGCGACATTGCAACCGTTCAGCTCGGCCCGGAGATACGGAGAGGGCTTGCCGACCTTGACGGAAAGGGTGAGGTTGCAGGCGGCATTGTAGTGGTGCGTTTCGGCGAGAATGTACTGAGCGTTATAGATCGCGTAAAAGATAAGATCGCAAAGGATATACAGCCGAGCCTTCCCAAAGGCGTGAAGATAGTAACCACTTACGACAGAACTGACCTTATACACCGCTCTATTGACACACTGAAAGAGGAGATCATAAAACTTTCTATAGCAGTAAGCGCGGTCTGTATCATATTCCTTTTCCATCTGCCGAGCGCGTTAGTGGTCATCTTAACGCTGCCGCTTGCTATCATTATCTCTTTTATCTGCATGCATTACCTTGGCGTGACGTCGAATATCATGAGCCTCGGCGGTATCGCTATCGCGATCGGAGCAATGGTTGACGCCTCGATCATCATGGTTGAGAATGCGCATAAGAAATTGGAAGAGTGGGAACATGACCCCTCTAAATCTCCCCTTACCAAGGGGGGACTTCAGGGGGGTCGCGTAGATGTGATCATCGAAGCTGCAAAAGAGGTCGGGCCGTCGTTATTCTTTTCACTGCTCGTAATCACAGTGGGCTTCCTTCCTGTATTCACACTTCAGGAACAGGCAGGCAGGCTTTTTAAGCCCCTTGCGTATACCAAGACCTTTGCAATGTTGTTCGCCTCTTTCCTTGCGATCACGCTTACTCCTGTCCTTATGACTCTTTTTATAAAAGGGAAGATAAGGCCTGAGGAAAAGAATCCCATTGTGCATTTCCTTGGCAAGCTATACAGGCCGAGGGTGGCATTCTCCCTGAGGTTCAGCAAGAGCATTATTGTTGTTTCACTGATAATCGTACTTCTTACAGGCGGAATATTCATACTGCCGATGTTCGGCATTACGCCTGTGCCTTCGCTCAAGCTCGGAAACGAATTCATGCCGCCGCTATATGAAGGCTCTCTCTTCTATATGCCCGTGACTGTGCCGGGAGCTTCCATCTCTGAGGTCTCAAAGCTTCTTACAATGCAGGACAAGATGCTTAAGTCCATTCCTGAAGTGGATCAGGTTTTCGGAAAAGCGGGCCGCGCTGAGACAGCCACAGACCCGGCGCCGCTTGAGATGTTTGAGACGGTAATTAATCTAAAGCCTGAGTCTCAATGGCGGCCGGGCATGACCGTTGAAGGGCTGAAGAACGAGATGAATGATGCGCTCACTATTCCCGGAGTAGCGAACTCCTTCACTATGCCTATCAAGGCGAGGATAGATATGCTCGCAACAGGCATAAGAACACCTGTGGGGGTGAAGGTACTCGGGCCGAATATAGAGATGATAGAAAAGATCGGGCTTGATGTTGAGAATGCGGTAAAGAATATTTCAGGCACACGGAGCGCTTACGCGGAGAGATTAACAACAGGATATTTCCTGGACATTAAACCTAAACGTGAAGAGATTGCACGCTACGGATTGTCAATGGATGATGTAAATGACCTGCTTGCGAGCGCGCTTGGCGGGATGAATCTTACAACCACTGTTGAAGGCAGAGAGCGTTACCCTGTCAATGTCAGGTATATGCGTGAACTGAGAAATGATGTTGATAAGATAAAGAGGATACTTATACCGGTAATGAACAGCCGGCAGTCAGCGGATAGCGGTAAACAGTCAGCTATGAGCGGCTCGCAAATTTTACAGATCCCGCTTGGAGTGATCGCAGACATAGAGATCATAAAAGGCCCGACAGGTATTAAAAGCGAGGAGGGGCTTCTTGCATCTTATGTCTATATTGATTTCTCCGGGCGTGATGTCGGAGGTTATGTTGAGGAGGCAAAGCAGAAGGTTGCAGAGGCGGTTAAACTTCCTGAAGGATACAGGCTTGAGTGGAGCGGAGAATATGAATACATAGTCAAGATGCACGAGAGGCTCACTATGGTCATTCCTCTTACTCTGCTTATCATATTAGTGCTGCTCTACATGAATACAAAATCATGGATAAAGACGATGATAGTGATGCTCGCTGTTCCGTTCTCGCTGGTAGGTTCCTTCTGGTTCCTTTATTTTCTTAATTACAATATGAGCATAGCAGTCTGGGTCGGCATTATAGCGCTTGCGGGTTTGGACGCTGAGACCGGCGTGGTCATGCTCCTGTATCTTGACCTGTCATACGAGCAGTGGAAGAAAGAAGGCAGGATGAATAACATTGAAGACCTTAAGGACTCCATCATGCACGGCGCAGTAAAGAGGATAAGGCCAAAGCTCATGACCGTCTTCGTGATCCTTGCCGGGCTTATACCGATCATGTTCAGCCACGGCGCCGGGTCTGATATCATGAAGAGGATCGCCGCCCCGATGATCGGCGGTGTCGTGACATCAGAGATACTTGAACTGACCATCTATCCTGCCATTTATCTGCTGTGGAAGAGAAGAAAGTTTAAGGGGTAAATTAAGCTGACTGCCACTTATAATATTTGTTGTGGTTTGCCGGAAATAGTTTTCACATAGTTATTCTAAAACTGATAAAATAAACATATGAAACAGGCAGTGAAAAATATTGATGAAGCCAAAGCGGTGCTCAAAGAGCATAAGAATGAAGTAATTCAAAAATACCGGGTGAGCGAGATCGGTATCTTCGGGTCATTCGTTCGCGGTGAACAGAAAAAAAGAAGCGATATTGATATCCTTGTTGAGTTTGATGAAGAAAATATCCCCAGCCTTCTTAAACTCATCGAGATGGAGCGGTTTCTTCAAAGGCTTCTCAGGAAGAATGTTGATGTTGTTATGAAGAGCGGCATCCGCCCTGAACTCAAAGACCTCATCCTGAAAGAGGTTGTCTACGTATGACCAGAAAGTGGGCTTTCTTCATTCAGGACATCTTTGATGCCATACAGTATATCAAGTCTTTTATGGGCGATATGACCCTTGAGGAATTTCTCTCTGATGAAAAGACGCGGAGCGCTGTCGCATTCAAGGTCGAGAACATAGGAGAGGCTGCCAAGAATATTCCGAGAGAGGTCAGGTCTAAGTACAAAAAGCTTCCTTGGGCAGATATGGCGAAAATGAGGGATAAGATCACACATCTTTATTTTGGGATCAACTACAAGATCGTCTGGAAAGTGGTAAAAGAAGATCTCCCTGTAATCGAGCTTTTAATAGAGAAGATATTGAATGATCTGAAGGCTGGGGAAACTACCGAAGAGAAGTCGTGACATCAGAGATACTTGAACTGACCATCTATCCTGCCATTTATCTGCTGTGGAAGAGAAGGAAGTTTAAGGTGTAGATCTATATCATTTAAATCTGTTATCCAACTTCTTTGTAATTCTATTCTTTAAATATCAATAGACAGATTTGATCTCATCGCATGTTCTTTTAAACATCATTCAACGATCTCGTTTCCAGGCAGGGTCTTCTTGAAGTCCACTGGAATCGTTGGGCTCGTCATTTCGTCAATGCGGAACACGTTCTTGCGGACGACTCGCTGTAATCTGATGTCTACGAGTGTAGTGCTGTTGCGGTGGAGTGCTTTCATAAGCATCTCCCTTGTTGCTTTGAACTCACAAGGGAGATAGTGGACAAAACCCTTGTCGGGTCGAGCAACTATTTTGAATCCCAATGTTTCTGCTCCGTTCATTGCTTCTCGTATCACTTTACCGTCTTTGTCCAAAATTGCTTCTGTTCCTTTCATTACATCGTAGTTAAAGAAATAGGTGAGGGTCTCAGGATTAACATGATTGCGCTGGCGATCAACAAAAAAACCTTCAGGGAGATGATTAGGATCAGCATTCGGACCGTCGGTGAGGATCAGGTCGTAATCAGTTACTGGATGATCCTCGTTATCACGCACTCGAAAGATCATCATTGAGAACTTGTCATGGATGAAATATCGATGAGTTAAGAAAAAGCGTGTCTCGACTTCCAATCTTTCGCTCTTCTGGACGTTCTCCGTTTCAGTAGCGAATTGTTCGCACAGTTGCTTGTACTGGGCATTCGTCTGCACTTTGATGCATGCGAGGATTGCATCAAAGGTTTCCTGGCTTTTCTCATCGTTCGAGGTTACATTGACGCTACGCATAATACCCATTTCTTCGCCTGAGTGAGATTTACCACTTATAACCCGAAAGGCGGTCTTAGGTGCCTCAACAATCAATTCGACTTTTAACTCATCTGCTATGAATTCGCCATCCTCGCCCAATTTTGGCCTTGGTGCTTCTTGAACCAGTTTAATGTAAGTGCCACAGAGGTTTGCGGCTGCGACACGCACTACTCCATCCGAACCGATCTCGCCAGTATAGGCATTAATATTGTCATAAAACGCTCGGTCTATGTACTGCCCAGTTAGAACAAATGGGAATACTCCATCAGTCCCAATTTGACTTTCGCCACTACGAATCCAGTTGGTATTGAGATTCCATGCTTCGGCGCTGCCAAGCTCAAGCCAGTCGAGTACTCCCTGACCAGGTTCTACTCCACCAAACCAAAATTTTAATCGGCTTAAACGTCCTTTACCGAGCTGAGCTAATGCTGAACCATAGTTGGCAGGTGCTAACATGACAAGGTGGCTCATCGGGCAGATTCCGTTTTCAGAAACTGTCTCATAGTAACGATGCCACCAATCGCGAATTACTGGACCTCCGGTTGAATGTGTAATACACACGAAACGGGTTCCAGCTTGCAAGATACCAGAAAGTTGATCTTTAACCGCAGCGCGAAATGCTTTTGAGATATCACTAACGCGAACTTCATCGTGGAAACTAATGTATCGGCCGAGGAATATCTCTTCGACTTGGATATCGATCCCTGCTGTATTAGCTTGCTCGCGCAGACGAATAGGTAATCCTCCATAGGTGTCAGTATTGGTGACACTCCAGCCATGAACGAACACTACAACTTTTTTAATTGGCATTTAAGTTCTCCTTTTTGCACTTTGGGTGCTGTCATTCTTTCATGAGCTCTATTTTATCAATCGAAAGTGGGTCAATATTTTCGTAATCTTCAAGCATCAACAATTGAGAATTTAATACTATTCTGTTCTTGAGTTGTTGTCCATCTTTTAGCATTATGTCAACAATTTGAAAACCCATGCCACTTTCTGGAAGTTCCATGAGATACTGAATATGCTCTTCCTTAAGTTGAATCTTTTTTTTGGCACTACTTTCCATAGGGTTTCGTGCCTGAGTAAGTATTGTTTGAAGTTCCATTTTTAAAATAAGCTTCAACTCCGCCACCATTGCGGCCAAAAGCTGGTTGAACGATGCCTCTTTGAAGAATATCAGTTGTCTTTGGCTGAATACTAAATGCCCACTTTAATTGCTCGTCATTTGGTAACGCATATCTATCAATGGGGTCATCACTGAGTCGCACGCACAGTGAATAGTCTAAATTGGTTGTAGTGAATGTGCCGGGGAGGAGTCTATTGTTCACAAAATCAATGCGCTTGTCATTTTTGTATGCAGATAGCCTCACGAATAGTTCCTTGCCATTAGCGGTTTCCTGTGAGCTCTCAGCGGCTCCTTTACCACCAGACTCTCTACTTTTGGCTTTGTTTTGACTTTCAGTAAAATAGCGAGATTCAGTTATTTTACTGCGTGGGACTAAAGAAATTGAACTTGTTTCAATTGATAATTTGTTGGCTTTATTTAGCATTATTGAATAACCTTCTGTAATTGTTTTTCGTTTGAACTCCGAGAACTGATTGTCATAATCAATAATTAATTCGGAGTTATAAACAACAAAACTCTCCTTATTTACCTTGCCATATCTTCTTGCTTCGATAATCTGATAGCCCATCCCCGTCTCTGAGAGAGATAGGAACTTCGCTTGGTCTAAATCGGATGCTTTAAATATCATTTCGTTCTCCTTTAATTTGTTAGGCTTTCAATGACTCAGTCTCAAGCAAAAATGAATTTCTTCTTGTTTCTATTTTCTTAAATGTCACATTAGGAGTATTTTTTCTGACTGCTTTAATAATTTTAGTCCTATATTCAATATCACATCTTAGTCCGAATATTACTTCTCGCAATAAGCCCGGATATGGTATTTCCTTTCCACCTGCTTGTGTGACATACCTCCATTCACGCTCGTATGCCCATTCATCAGACTTTGTATAAATGACTGTCTTGAGATTTTTATCATCGATACCAACAGAGATTGTTGTAGTTGCATCATTTCGAGAAGTTGTAAGAGCATATGAAAATTGAGCTTTAACGCTATCCATATCTAATTCTGGAAATTTCTTTGTGTATTGTACTGGCTTACAATACACAGCATCATTTATTTCATAGCCTAAGCAATATCCTCTATGGTTATCTGAATAATGCGACCACATGAGCATATTTTTATCAGTTTCCGATAAACTTACAACACCTATCTCTGATAGTTTTTTCTCAATAGCTCGTATTACATCTGTTGAACGTACTCTTTTTATTTTTACGGGGGCTCTATCTTCAATCTTTTTGAATAATCCCAGAACGTAATCTAATGACTTGGATTGTTCTACTCTTTTAAGTAACTCTTTTCTTTTAAACATAGACATCCCGAAAAAAGGAAACCCATAATCAACAGATTTTTTTAGAGTTATTATCCATGAGGCTGCTTTGTTTTGCTTTTCAAAATTGTCCAACGCATTGCCAGCAATGCCACTAAAAATGGATGCGTTACAATCAAATGGGTCATTGAACGAATGAGGAATGGCAGCCCATAATGTCCCATTCTCGATCATTGAAATCGAATAGTTATTAAAAACCCTGTATTTATAAAGCAACTTTATTTGACCTATATAAGCTAGTAATTAATACTATCACTCGTATTTTTTTGATTTAAATAATTATAGTAGTCTAATGATAAAAAAACAACAACAAAATATAGTGATGTGATTAATAAGCTGCATTGTAGAATTTACTGAGCTGTTATCGACTGTTATGCTATTATATTCACTCAAATCAGATATGAGGAAATGAATCTATGAAGATAGCTATTGTATTTCCGGGGCAGGGTTCCCAGTTTGTCGGGATGGGGAAAGACCTGTATGATAATTTTGAAGAGGCGAGGGCTATATATAAAGAAGCATCTGATGCGCTTGGGTATGATGTAGCCGGCCTGAGTTTTAACGGGCCTGAGGAAGAGCTTAACAAGACATTCCGCACACAGCCCGCGCTTTTGACAGCAAGTTATGCGGCATTTGTTATTTTGAAAAATAAAGGCGTTAATCCTGCTTTCATGGCTGGACACAGCCTTGGTGAATATACTACGCTCCCTGCTTCAGGCATTCTCTCTTTTAAAGAAACAGTAAAGCTTACAGAGAAGAGGGGGCAGTTTATGCAGGAGGCGGTGCCTGAGGGCAAGGGGCTGATGGCGGCTATCCTCGGGCTTGAGAGGGCGCAAGTGGATGGAATTTGTGCTTCAGTTAAAAGCGGTTATGTATCCTCTGCAAACTATAACTCTCCGGGGCAGGTAGTTATTGCAGGCGAGAAGTCGGCTGTTGAGGAGGCGATGAGCCTTGCGAAAGAGGCGGGCGCGAAGCGTGCATTGCCGCTTGCGGTCTCAGTTCCTTCACATTGCCAGATGATGAGCCCTGCTTCCCAAAGGCTTTCAGAATTGTTGAATACTCTGGAATTCAGTGCGCCTAAGGTTCCGCTCATTAATAATGCGGATGCAAAGATACTGAATGCCCCTGCCGAAATCAAAGATTCGCTTGTAAGACAGCTCAACAGCCCGCTCTTATGGGAAGATACTGTGCTGCTGATGGTGAAGAACGGAGTTAATGTGATTCTTGAAGTTGGCCCCAAAAACGTGCTTACAGGCCTGATAAAAAGGATCGATAAAGATGTAAAGACGCTGAATGCCGGTGATGCAAAGGGAATTGATGAGGCTATAGGCATATTGTCTTAAAGATACACGTTTTGTGTTCCATGTTAAAGCATAGTATGCTATAGCATATGGCACGATTACGAGAGATGTTTTTATGATGATATTGTTTGGTTATTTTAAAGACTATTTGCGTTCCCTGACAGACCTGGCCTTGGATTTTTGGTATATAGTTCCTGTTATTACTGCTGCATTGGCTGCAAAATTTTTTTTTGATCAGTGGACAGAGCATAAATTATCCGGGTCATCCATTAATGATATTGATTCAAGGGAGATAGGCGATTTCATAAGTCATCTTAATGATATTGTTGTCAGGCTTGGATATATAATTGAATGGGTAAATCATAATAATGATCATGAAGTTAATATGCTTATAGTTAAGAATGGCGTTAAGGTATTGTTTCGGGCTGTAAGGAATCAAGGCAAGATAGGATGGAAGCCGATACAGGAATCATTAGATGCCATGAGGTTCCATGAGTGTCATGAACTTATCATGGTTACAAATAAATACTTTACATTCAGGGCCAGGGAGTTTGCTGAAGAGAATGGTGTTGTATTATGGGACAGAGATAAACTCATAAAGAATCTGTTTGATACCAAGGAAGAGGCTGCTTTTGAGCTAGAAACCTCTGAAGCTGATACTGTTGGTAATGATCTTATCGGAGCTCAACATGTGTTGTCCATGGATGAATACTTATCAAAGAAATGCGGGGTATGCGGCAATGAGGTAAATACGGAAGATATTCAGTTCTGTAATGACAACTCCATGATGCTTAAAGGCGGAGTTTACTGTAATGAACACAGAAAAGGAGTGTAAAAATATTACTATGCTTAATATTGAAATGATAATGTCTACCGCGCAAAACATAAGTAATTCCCTTGAGGACAACTTCTTTGATATTGATAAGAGGAAGTTCTTCGATGCGGTCTTTGCCAGATACTTTCCCTCTGTCGATCCTGCAGGCACGATGGAGCCCTATGATGCGGTTGTGAACCTGGGGCGCCAGGATCCTGCTGAATTTGAGAAGATGGTCAAGGAACTGGAAGATAAGGGCCTTATCTAACTCATCAGTATGTCTGCTGACAGCAAGACAGAGATAGCGCAGGAGCTTAGGGAAGCTTTTAATACTGTATCGCCTTTTATAGAGAAACATACGTCCATTGTCTGCCCCGGCTGCAAAAATATCTGCTGTGCAGACAGGCACGGCCGTTATGACAGCGATGACATCATCTTTTTGAAGGCTATCGGCGCGGATTTCGTTCAGGATCATAGCGGCAGAGACGAAAACAGTACCTGCCGTTTTATGACGGCCACAGGATGTTCGCTGGTGAGATGGATGCGGCCGTTCCGGTGTACGTTCTTTTTCTGCAACCCTCTTCTTAAGAGCCTGGAAAATGACAATGCCAAACTCTACAGGGCGTTTATGGATTACTTTAAGCATCTTGTTGATGTGAGGCAGAATCTGATAGGTGAGGATATTAAGTGAGCGTTTATGTCTGACAGCATAAGAGAAATGAAATTAATGGCTGACGGGATCACCTGCACTTCATGCGCAAGTGATATGGAGGGGATACTGACTGAAATACCCGGGATCGTTGATGTATCAGTAAGTTTTGCGGATGATTCAGTTGTCATAAAATATGACACCGTTGTAATCAGCAGGAAAGATGTCTATGCCGCTGTGCGTAAACTCGGGTTCCCCCTTAAGATAGTTTCCGAAACATAGCAGATCTCATTTTATTGCACCGTCATAAATACCTGCCTTGAGGTTTGCTTCTGCAAGAACTATGCTTACGGTATTGGCCAGATTGTAGCTTCTCACCTTTCCAATTATGGGAACATGAACAGTTCTGTCATGCCATCTCTTCAGCCATTCTTCAGGCAGCCCGCCGGTCTCGTTGCCGAATATGATGATATCCTCATCTTTATAGCATGGGCTGTCATATCTCAGCTTTCCGTGCTTTGTGATGAGCCATGGGCTTTTGTCCCCGAGCCATTGGAGAAATTCATCAGGGGATTCATGAAAGGCAAGCTTAAGGTCATCCCAGTAGTCAAGGCCTGCACGCTTGGCCTTTCCGCTGCTCATGTCAAAACTGATCGGTTTTATGATGTGAAGGCGCGCATCCATGCCTACACACTGCCTTGCTATGGCGCCGGTATTGGGAGGTATCTCAGGTCTGTAAAGTACAATATTCAGCATTTTGTTTTATATTTTAAAAAGCAGGCTGTTTATTATATCTTAATTATCATTGCAGTTCAGGTGATAAAAAAAAGCCCCCCTGCATGACAGGGGGGCTTTCAGGCTTGTTTCAATTACAGTGCTGTAACATTGATTGCCTTAGGGCCTTTCGGGCTTTCTTCGATCTCAAAGCTGACAGGATCGCCTTCTGCAAGGGTCTTGAATCCATCACCTTGAATAGTCGAATAGTGAACAAATACGTCACTGCCGTCTTCTCTTGAGATAAAGCCGAAACCTTTTGATTCGTTGAACCACTTTACTGTTCCATTAATCATCTCTAATACCTCCTACTATAAACTAAAGAATCAGAACAGACCGTGTTAGCGTAATAAAAAAACCACAAAGCTAAAAGTCTTTGTGGTCTCGTCCTTCCAAAAAACTTCTGATACTTCTGTACTGACAGTAACATTCCTATGATAATAAGTCAATGCCATGTTAACAACTGTCAAGCCAATTTAGAAATGTCCTATTCTTACCAAAATAGAAATGTCCGGTTTTATACTATTGCCTCCAAAAGAGGATTATTCGTCTTTGCAGCTATTTTTTTGCATGTCCTGTTCCATGGGTGATCCTGTGGTGGTGTTTACCGCACGCTCTGTTCTTATGCAGAGTATCTTTTTCAGGTTAAGCCCGTCGGGTATCGGCCTGTGCATGTTTCCCTGACTTAAGGCTTTAACACTGAACTTGCGGTTGAATTCTCTCAGGTAATGGCTGTCAAGGAATTTGTTGGCTTCCGCTATTGTGCTGATGCCTCTGAGTCTCAGCTCTTTCACTAACCTGTCCTGTAGCGTCCCGAATAATCTCTCTATCCTTCCCTTAGCCTGCGGTGAATAGGCATGGATCAGCTTTACTCCAAGTTCTTTCAACGCCCGACCAAATTCACTAACCGGCTCTTCTCTGTTTACCTCTTCTTCTATTGTCGGCTTTGCTGTGGATTTGTATGTGCTGTGCCTGTCAAAGTATATGCTGACAGGTATTCCGTACTTCTTTATATAGCGATGGCAGCTGTCCATTGCTGGTATTGTGCCCTCATACTCATAAAACCTGAAATATGCCCTGCTGGTTGCGTCATCTGTATATGCCATAAGAACACATTTAGGCCCTCTGCCCTCAAACCAGTCATGATGGCTGCCGTCCATCTGCTCCATCTCTCCAATGCAATGCTTCCGCTCTCTCCATTGACGATGTCCCCTGCCTTTCCTATGCTTTTGCCATTCCCCTTTCTCTATAAGCCACAGTCTTAGCGTCTCATCGCTTATCTGTATTCCTCCCAGCTCAAATACTTTTTCCGCCGCAAGTGTCGGCCCAAAGCCTTTTAACTTCTCCCGGTAAAGTTCTATCACCTTGTCTTTGATCTTTACCGGCAATCTCCTGCCGGAGGGCTTACCTCGTGCCTTATGGGCTATTCCTCTGTCACCTTCGATTCTTACCCTCTTTATAAGCCTTCTTATCTGCCGGTCACTCAATGCAAGCATATCTGCTGCCTCTGCCTGCTTGATGACTCCATCCAGTACTTTCTGAATTATGTGTAACCGCTTTAACTCTTTCTGACTCAAAATGATAATGTCCTTTCGTGCCACCTTGCCTCCTTATCAAAAAGAGGCAGTTTAGCATTTCCAATTTAGGACATTTCTATTTTGGTGAATTAGGACATTATCATTTTGGCGGGACA